>CABRFA010000048.1 GCA_902470065.1 uncultured Collinsella sp. | reverse complement strand
AAGACGGAAAGCACATTAAGTGCTTTCCTTTGCGTGCGGAACTCGCGACAAACTTAACCCCCGCCCTCAGCCCCGGAAGCCCTCCCTGCCGTCACATTATTCAACCAGTTTTGCGGGCGTGCGCCGCTGCGCGGCTAGCCCGCGTGCTCCTCGGCGGGGTTGGTCTGATTGTTTTTGTTGAAGCTCTGCCTTTGGCTCAAATGGAAACGGGGGACGCATTTGCATCCCCCGTTTTTGTTGTGGTTACTCTAGATCAATAAATTTGGTGCTTATGATCTTGCCGTCTTTTACTAGCATTCTGGCCATGGTGGGGCCTCGGGTGCCTCTGGGGTAGCTAGCGCTGCCCGGGTTGAGGACTAAACAACGGCCCACTTGGGCTTCTTTGGTTACGTGGGTGTGACCATTGATGGCTACGTCTACGGATCCCACCGGAAGGTCTTCGCGGTAGTGGGCTACGGCGAATTTGAGGCCTTCGTAGGTAAAGAGTGCAAGACGGTCTACATCGGGGCCGTAGTCGCGGTAGTAATCGTTGTTGCCCAGTACGGCCCGAACGGGGGCGATGGTGCATAGGTGCTCGTAGTCCATCTCTGACGTGAGGTCGCCGGCGTGGATAATCAGGTCTGCGCCCTCAAGCTCATCCAGGAGCGCAGGCGATAAATAGCCGTGGGTGTCCGAGATGATGTCGATGCGCTTGGCGCTTGCACTGTTCATGGGATCCCTTCCGCAAAAAACGATTCGGCAGATACATACAAAAAGGCCCCACGGCTCCGCAGACGATGGGTCTACAGAGCTGCGGGGCCAGTGTGCTAGAGACTCAGAGCCTTCTTGAGCGGCACGACGCGGCGGCGCGAAACCGGCACGCGTTCGTCGACGCCCGTAATGCCCAGCTGGATGGCGCCCGAGGGCACCGTCTCGACGTCCGTAACGCACGCCAAGTTGACGATATAGCGGCGGTGAACACGGAGGAAGCCAAAGTCGCAGAGCTTGGCCTCAAACTGCGCCAGCGAGGTCGTCGACAAAAAGCGATCATCGACGGTATAGATGCAGGAGTAATCGTCCTTGGCCATGATAAAGCGAATGTCGTCCACGGGAATGAGCACCTTGCGGCCGCCCTTTTCCACCGGGATACGCTCGATGGTCACCTTGCTGTCCGCGACCGGCTTGGCGCGCTGCATGACTTTCTCGATCGCGCGATCCAAGCGAGCTTCCTCGACCGGCTTCATCAGATAATCGACGGCATCCACGTCGAACGCCTCGACCGCATGGTCACTATACGCAGTCACAAACACGATCGCCGGCGGATTTTTGAGCTTATGCAGCGCCTCGGCAAGTTGCAGGCCCGAGGCACCGGGCATCGAGATATCGAGAAACACGACATCCACGCGACTTTCCATAAGCATCTCGATGGCGGAGCGGACGCTCGACGCCTCCGTGATCGTGCCGATCTTGCCCGTTTGCTCGAGCAGGAAACGAAGCTCCGAGCGAGCCGGCGCCTCATCATCCACAATCATCGCACGCAGCATAGGGATAAAACCTTTCGTCAAC
>CABRFA010000047.1 GCA_902470065.1 uncultured Collinsella sp. | reverse complement strand
AAGCGGTCGGCGGGGCCATTGTGGCTCTTGACAGCGGATTGGGTCATATGAGCGAAAACGGCCGAGAGCGAGCAAGGTGACGTGAAAGAGAAGCGACGCGTACTTTGGTACGCGAGCGACGATTGAACGTCAGATTGCCGCTCTCAGCCGTTTGCAGCGTCGAGCTGTTACGCGGTTTGGTAAAACCGCGTAACTATATACCTACAGCAATTCGATTTTGCCGTCCTTCACGGTGAGTCCCATGTTGCCCGAGAGCAAATCGTCCAGGCGCGAGCCCACAAGCTCAAAACGCCAACCTTCGCGCAGGCGGCTCTGCTCGGGATGCTCAATATAGTCGGCCAGGTCATCGCGCGAGGCAATAACCGAGGTCGCAACGCCAGAGCGCTCGGCAACCAGGCGAATAAGCGCATACATCAGGTCCGTCACGCTCTCCAACTCCGGCGAAATCTGACGGTGCCCGCGCACCATGAGCGGCAGGCGATCGTGCGGACAGCTCGCGCCGCGCTTGATGGCCATGAGCGCGCCGTCCACATCGCGCTCCCCCAGCTGGTCGGTACCGCGGATGCTGCGGAACTCCTCGACACGCACGGGATTGCGCTTGACGAGCGCCAGCAGCGTATCGTCGGACATAACCCACTTGCGCGGGATGTTGCGCCGCTCGGCGCGGTCCTCACGCCAGGCGGCAAGCTCGCGCGCAATGCCTAGCTGATGGCGGCTGCACGAGTTGATGCGCTTGACCTTGCGGAATGCCTCATGGCGGTCGGCGCGGTAGTGCGACTCGTCGGCCAGCGGACTCAACTCGTCGAGCACCCAGTCCACTCGGCCCAGCTCGCGCAGGCGACTCATCATCTCGGTATAGGCAACGATCAGATACTTGACGTCATCGATCGCGTACTCGATCTGCTTATCGGTCAACGGGCGGCGCGACCAGTCGGTCAGCGACTCGGTCTTAGGCAACGAAACGCCGCAGAACGTCTGAACAAGCGCGCCATACGAAATCTGCTGGCGCTCGCCCAAAAAGGCGGCGGCGACCTGCGTATCGAAAATCGGTCGCGGCAGCACGCCCACGGTATGGAGCATGACCTCCATATCCTGCGAGCACGCGTGGAACACCTTGGTCACGCTCTCGTCGGCCATAAGCTCGGCCAGCGGCGATAGGTCGTCGATCACCAGGGGATCGACCGCGACGCTCTCAGCAGGGGTGGCAATCTGAACCAGGCACAGGCGCGGATGGAACGTGCGCTCGCGCAAAAACTCGGTATCGACGGCAATCGCGTCAAACTCGCGAGCGCGCTGGCAAAAGTCGAGTAGAGCCTGATGTGTGGAAATGTACATATCAACCCATCGAATAAGGTTAGGCCCGAAAAACACGGGTAGGATATCGGCATTGCTCTACAACTATACTCGGTTAGTCACAGAACGGGAACGTAAGTATGCGCTGCCTTATCATCCACAACCCGGCATCGGGCCCCAGCTCAGATGAAATCTTCGCATTCACGCACGCCCTTGCACAGGGCGGCGACGAGGTCGTGATGCGCTTTATCGGCGATGGCATGGAGCCCGAGGACGCCGTGGCGGATGTGCGCGAGTTCGATCGCGTGGTGATTTCGGGCGGCGACGGCACCGTCTCCAACGTGCTCGACCAGATGCGCGGATGCGGCGTCCCCACGCTCGTCTTCCCCTCCGGCACGGCCTGCCTGTTCTTCAACAACATCGGCAATGCCCCCGAGGCGGCGGCACTCGCCAAGGCCTGCCGCGTCGGCCGCACCGTCAAGGCGGATATGGGTGAGCTCTTTTGGCTCGACGAGAACGGCAACGAAAAGCGCCACGGCTTTATCATCATCGCCGGCTCGGGCT
>CABRFA010000046.1 GCA_902470065.1 uncultured Collinsella sp. | reverse complement strand
TGACCTCGGATGCACCGGGGTCGTAGTCCACCGCGACGATGTTGCTCTCGGGATGTTGGCGGCGCAGCTCCTTGATCACGGCCTTGCCCACCACGTGGTTGGGCAGGCACGCGAAGGGCTGCGTGCAGATAATGTTGGGCGCGCCATGGTCAATCAGGTCGAGCATCTCGGCCGTGAGCAGCCAGCCTTCGCCCATGTTGTTGCACACCGAAAGCACCGTGCGGGCCTTGTCGGCCATGGTGCCGATGCGCTCGGGTGCCTCAAAGCGGCGGGACTTCTCGAGCATCTCCTCCACCGGCGTGCGCATCCAGTCCACGAGCTTGATGAGCGCCTGCATACCAGCGCGCGTAGTGGCAGAGCTTCCCAGCTCGTCCTTCTGCAGCTCGGCGTTGCTCATGGAGTACAGGAAGAAGTCGAGCAGGCCCGGTACTACGGCCTCGCAGCCCTCGCGCTCGATAACGTCGACCACGTGGTTGTTGGCCGTGGGATGGAACTTGACCAGGATCTCGCCGACCACGCCCACGCGCGGCTTGGTGCCCTCGCCCGCAAGCGGCATGGTGTCGAACGCACGGATGGCCTCGCGGCACAGCTTGGTGTAGTTGTGGCGGTTGAATTTGGGCGCCAGTTTGCGGGCGCGCGCCATGTACTCCTCGTAGAGCGCGTTGGCGGCGCCGGGCGTGGCCTCGTACGGGCGGCAGCGGTAGAGCATCTGCATCATCACGTCGCCAAAGAGCACCGCGTAGACTGCCTGCTTAAGCAGCGCCGGCGTAATCTTAAAGCCGGGGTTATCCTCGCCGAGCGCCACGGCCGAAAGCGAGATCACCGGGATCTCGGGGTGGCCGCTCTCGCGCAGGGCCTTGCGGATGAGTGCGATGTAGTTGGTGGCACGGCAGCCGCCGCCGGTCTGGCTGATAACCACGGCCGTCTTGGACAGGTCGTACCGACCGCTCTCGATGGCCTCCATAATCTGGCCCGTTACCAGAATCGACGGATAGCAGATGTCATTGTTCACGTAGCGCAGGCCCGCCTCGACGGCGTCATGGTCGGTCGAGGGCAGCAGCTCCAAGTTGTAGCCGGCACCGCGGAACACCTCTTTGACCAGGTCAAAGTGGATCGGCGCCATCTGCGGGCACAGGATGGTGTAGCCCTCCTCGCGCATCTGCTCGGTAAAGGGTACCTTGGGCCATGCGGTCGAGGCACTCTCGCGCTGCGCCTCGAACGTATACTTGTGGCTCGCGAACGCGGGAGCGTCCGTGGAGGGCGCCACCGGCGCGGCATCGCCCTGCTCGTAGGCCTCGCCCGCGGCCATGGCCTCTGCCAGGCGCTCGGCCTCCTGGTCCTTGAGCGCGGCCATGAGCGAGCGAATGCGGATGCGCGCGGCGCCCAGGTTGGACACCTCGTCGATCTTGAGCACGGTGTAGATCTTGCCGCTGGCCTCCAGAATCTCCTGCACCTGGTCGGTGGTCAGAGCGTCCAGGCCGCAGCCGAAGGAGTTGAGCTGGATCAGGTCCAGGTCGTTGCGCATCGTCACAAAACGGGCGACGGCGTACAGGCGGCTGTGGTACATCCACTGGTCGACGACGCGGATGGGACGCTCGGGCTTCACCAGGTGCGCAAGCGAATCCTCGGTAAAGACCGCAAAGCCAAAGCTCGAGATAAGCTCAGGCAGGGCGTGGTTGATCTCGGGGTCGTTATGGTAGGGACGGCCGGCGAGTACGATGCCGTGGCCACCGTGGTCCTCGACCCACTTAAGGGCCTCCTCGCCCATGGTCTGGATGTCCTCGTGGAAGCGCGCGTCGGCCTCAAAGGCAGCGTTAACGGCGGCATCGACCTCGGAGCGCGTGATCTTGGGTCCACGCACGCGACCGCGACCGGCTTGCGCATCGGCCACACGGTCGACGGCGAGCACCTGGTACAGACGGCGCTTGAGCTCGGTCTTATCGTGATAGGGCACAAACGGGTACAGGAACTCGA
>CABRFA010000045.1 GCA_902470065.1 uncultured Collinsella sp. | reverse complement strand
TCTCGGAAGGCACGTGCAGACCTTTCGTCATGGCCTCCTACCTTTCTTTCGGGCCTTTCGGCCGAATCTCTCAGCGCCCTTCCGTAACGGGCGCTGCTTGCTGACAGCTCTAGTTATATCCAAATTCCACCCGCAATTCCACCTCGCCCCCGAACGGTCAACAAAGTGCGATGAACGGTATATCGCATGTGATTCCCCCATGATGTACTTCGGCGTTCTAAAGTAACTTTTCTAAGGTAAACGCTCTTTTTTCCTAAAAACCATTTGCGATTGCGTCTCTAAACTTTTGATTCAGAATTGCATAGCTAAATCGGTTTTATGTATATAAATGATGTTTGTTTACGTTTCCGCCTGAATTCAATGATATTCAGCTATCCATCATTCTTATTCACACTTACGTACCAGTTGAGTGAGGATATAGACCGCTTGCAGACGAGCAGGGCGTCAGTCCTATGACTTGGCAGCGTAAGAAGTAGGTAAAGATACCGTTCACGCGATACGTCCGTGCCACAGGTCGACTAAATTGAGACAATAGTGAATAGTGTTAGGCTACCGTCCCCTGTGGGGACTGAACGGACAGATGCATATGCCGAGCAAAATCGAAAAGAAGCAAGCCGCCGCAAAGCTGCGCAAACCGCCGCGCGACTTCTCGTACACGCAAAACCGAGAGCTCAGCTGGCTACGCTTTGACAACCGCGTGCTCGACGAAGCCTTCGACGAAACCGTTCCGCTGTTCGAGCGTCTAAAGTTCGTGTCGATTTTCGAGTCCAACCTCGACGAGTTCCTTATGGTGCGCGTGGGCGGCCTGTCCGATCTGGCGGAGCTCAAAAAACAACCTGTCGACAACAAGAGCAATATGACCGCCTCCGAACAGGTCGATGCTGTCATGGCCGAAATGCCCGGGCTCCTTACCCGTTGGGAGTCCATCTTTAAGAGCATCGAGGGCAAGCTCGACACCTTGGGCGTTCACCGCGCCCGCATCGATTCGCTTACGCCCGAGGAGCGCACCTTTGTAACCCGCTACTTCCAGGCCTACGTGTCACCGGTCATCTCGCCGCTGGTCATCGATCCTCGCCACCCCTTCCCCAACCTGCGCAATGGCGCGCTCTATCTGGCCTGTGGTCTGGACGGTGCCACCGACGAGGAGAGCCTGCTGGGCCTTATCGAGATTCCCGCCTCGATGAACCGCGTGGTCGAGATCCCCTCGCCCACCGGCACCTACTCCTACATCTTGCTCGAGGACGTCATCCTCGCCTGCCTGGACAGCTGCTTTGGCTCCTATAAGCCGCTGGATCGTGCGCTGATCCGCGTCACCCGCAACGCTGACATCGATCCGGACGGCGAGGGCGTCGAGGAGGAAGAGGACTACCGCCAGCACATGAAGCGCATTCTCAAGAAGCGCCTGCGCCTGCAGCCGGTAGTGCTCGCGGTCTCGGGATCGCTCGAGAAGGCGACGCTCAAGACTATCCGCAAGGCGCTCGAGCTTTCGCGTCGCTCGGTCTTTACCTGCGATATCCCGCTCAACCTGGGCTACGTCTTTGGCATTGAGGGCAAGATTCCCGAGCACCTGCGCAACGAGCTGCTCTTTACGCCGTTTAGGCCGCAGCCCAATCCCACCATCGACATGACCCGCTCCATCCGCGAGCAGGTGCTGCAGCACGACAAGCTGCTCTTTTATCCCTACGAGGCCATGAACCCCTTCCTGGATCTGGTGCACGAGGCCGCCTACGACCCCGAGTGCATCTCGCTGCGCATCACGCTCTACCGCGTGGCCAAGCAGAGCCGCCTGTGCGAGTCGCTGATCGATGCCGCCGAAAACGGCAAAGAGGTCACGGTGCTCATGGAGCTCCGCGCCCGCTTTGACGAGCAGAACAACATCGAGTGGGCCGAGCGTCTGGAAGAGGCAGGCTGCACCGTCATCTACGGCTCCGAGGGCTTTAAGTGCCACTCCAAGATCTGCCAGCTCACCTATCGCGAGGGCATGGCGCTTACACGCCTGACGCTGTTGGGCACCGGCAACTTTAACGAGAAGACGGCCAAGCTCTACAGCGACTTTATGCTCATGACCGCGCATCCCGGCATCGGCGAGGACGCCAACTTGTTCTTCCGCAACCTGTCGCTAGGCAACCTGCGCGGCGATTACCGCTTCCTGGGCGTGGCGCCGGTCGGCCTGAAGCCGCTCATCATGCGCGGCCTGGATCGCGAGATCCAGCGCGCCCTCGTTGGCGAGCCCGCCCGTGTGTTCTTTAAGCTCAACTCGCTCACCGACCGCGAGGTCATCGACAAGATCGCCGAGGCATCGTGCGCAGGAGTCCGCGTGGACATGATCATCCGCGGCATCTCGTGCCTCAAGCCGGGCGTTCCGGGCAAGACCGAGAACGTGCATGTCCGTTCTATCGTCGGACGCTTTTTGGAGCATGCGCGCGTTTACGCCTTTGGCGTGGACTCGGACATGATCTATCTGAGCTCGGCCGACATGATGACGCGCAACACCGAGCACCGCGTGGAGATCGCCTTCCCCGTGCTCGACCCCACCTGCCGCGCACTGGTGCACGAGTACATGGGCATGCAGCTGCGCGACAACGTGAAGGCCCGCAGCCTCA
>CABRFA010000044.1 GCA_902470065.1 uncultured Collinsella sp. | reverse complement strand
TGCGCACCATGAAAAACGGTTTTGGCATCGACGTTAAGACCCAGGACAACGTGACCATCGGCCTTGAGGTCTCTGCTCAGTACCACGTGAGCTATGACATGGGCGCCGGCCCGGCAGATTCGGGTATCTACAAGAGCTACTACATGCTGCAGGAGCCCGTCGACCAGATGCGTGACTTCATCACCGACGCCCTGCGCTCTTCGATTCCCGTCTACACACTCGATGAGGTCTTTGCCAAGAAGGATGACATCGCCAAGGATGTCAACGCTACCGTTTCCGAGCAGATGGCCGCCTACGGCTTCACCCTCGTGTCGACGCTCATCACCAAAATCGCACTGCCGACCGAGGTTGAGAACTCCATGAACGACATCAACGCTGCCCAGCGCAAGCGCGCTGCGGCACAGGAGCTCGCTGAGGCCGACCGCATCAAGCGCGTCACCGAGGCGACCGCCGAGGCCGAGGCAATGGAAAAGGCGGGCGAGGGCATCGCCAACCAGCGCAAGGCCATCGCGCTGGGTATCAAAGATTCGCTCGAGATCATCCAGGAGACGGGTGTCGGCAATGACGAGGCCAACCAACTGTTCATGTTTACGCAGTGGTCCGAGATGATGACGGAGTTCGCTCGCACGGGTAAAACCTCGACGGTCGTGCTGCCGAGCGACTTTTCGCAGTCGGCCTCGATGTTCGAGCAGATGCTGACCGCCAGCAAAGTTCAAAACGATTCGAAGGAGTAGACGCGCGTGAAATACACCGTCGTTTGCGTCGGTAAGCTCAAGGAGCGCTTTTGGAAGGACGCGTGCGCTGAGTACACCAAGCGCCTAGGTGCCTATGCCAAGGTTGATATCCGCGAGGTGGCCGATATCGACCCGGCTAAGGCGGGCGGCGTGGATGCCGCGCGCGACAAGGAGGGGGCGGCAATTCTTGCTGCATTGCCGTCTCGAGCGCATGTGATCCTGCTGGCTATCGAGGGCAAGGAGCGTTCGAGTGAGGAGCTCTCGGCGCGGCTCGACGATCTTATGCTCCGAGGCAGCAGCGACATTGCCTTTGTAATCGGCGGTTCGGACGGCGTGAGTGATGAGGTACGCGCCCGCGCCGACGAGATGCTCAGCTTTGGACGCATTACCTTGCCGCATAACCTGGCGCGTGTGGTGCTGCTAGAGCAGATTTACCGTGCCTGCAAGATCAGCCGTGGCGAGCCGTATCACAAATAGGTCGGCAATACGAAACAATGGCGTGGGACAATACCTTTCGTTTTGAGGAATGTGTCTGAAAGGACTATGAGATATGAAGATTGGATTTGTCGGTTTTGGCAATATGGCGAGCGCTATGGCCGATGGCTGGATCGCTGCCGGTGTAGCTGCGAGCGACATGTGCGCCTGCGCGGGTCGCTACGACGCACTGGTTGAGCGCTGCGAGGCGCGCGGCATGGTCGCCTGCCACGATGCCGCCGAGGTTGTCGCCGCATCCGATATCGTGGTCGCTGCGGTCAAACCGTACATGATCGAGAAGGTATTCGCCCCGCTCAAGGATGCTCTTGCCAAAAAGGTCGTTCTGTCGGTTGCCTGGACCTGGGACAGTGCCAAGTGGGAGCAGGTCCTGCCGGGCGTCGCGCATATCTCGACGGTGCCCAACACACCGGTTTCGGTGGGCGAGGGCGTCATCGCTTGCGAGAAGGCTTCCACGCTTAGTGATGAGCAGAGCGCCGTGGTGCTTGATCTGCTTGGCAAACTCGGTGCGGTGGTCGAGCTCGATACGAGCCTGCTGTTTGTGGGCGGCACGGTGGGTGGTTGCGCTCCGGCATTTGTCGCCATGGCAATCGAGGCCCTGGGCGATGCGGCGGTCAAGCACGGTATCCCGCGTGCCGATGCCTATCGCATTGTGAGCCAGATGGTGCTAGGTACGGCAAAGCTGCAGCTTGCAACTGGCCAGCATCCTGCGGCGATGAAGGATGCCGTATGCTCGCCCGGTGGTGCCACCATCAAGGGCGTCGTTGCGCTCGAGGACGCTGGCATGCGCAGCGCCCTGGTCAAGGCAATCGACGCAACTCTCCAGTAAAACCGACCAAAAAAGGACGGGTTTATTTTTGGCAGGTATTTTCTGCGGTTTTGTCCTTTTAGCGAAAAGCGCCCCGCAACTGGCTCAATTCCAGTTGCGGGGCGCTTGCGTTTGCCCAGATAAAACAGACCAAAATAAACCTGTCCCTTTTTGGCAGGTTAGTCCCAGAAGCTGTCTTCCTCATCCTCGGACTTGGGTCCGCGGTCGACGTACATCTTATGGGTACGCTTCTCCATTACAAAGGCAAGAATCGCAAATAACAGGATGCCGCCGGCGAAAAGGATGGCAAAACCGGTGCGGGTGCCAAACAAAAAGGAAAAAACTGCGTCCATTGGGTGCCTTCTTGCGTAGTTGAGTTGGGTCGTAAACGCTCATAAGTATATACTTGCCCATACATGTACAAGGTTGCAACCTAAATGGAATGTATATCGCCGGAGGATCTAATGCTTGATATCAAGTTTGTTCGCGAGAACCCCGATGCCATCGATGTCGCCATGGCTAACCGCCAGACGTCTTGGGATCGCGAGAAGTTCTTTGAGCTCGACGACGAGCGCCGTGCCGTCATCACCGAGGTCGAGGAGCTCCAGGCTACGCGCAACGCCGAGTCCAAGAAGATCGGCGCC
>CABRFA010000043.1 GCA_902470065.1 uncultured Collinsella sp. | reverse complement strand
GACCTGTATGGCCAACCCATCGATATCAACGTGCCGGAATACGGCATGAAGCTATTGAACTTGCAGCTCGAGGATGCGGCTGACACCGCCGCAACCGTCGGGTCCAACAACTAAGAGGAGAGACAGATGAGCAAACTCGTCGAGGGCATCAAGGACCGCATGGTCGCTGCTGCACGCGAGGCCGCGCCCGCCGTGGTGGACGCCGCGCAGAAGGCCGCGACCGCGGCTGCCGAGAAAGTTGCCGAGGCAGTTGCCGATGCCAAGAACGTGGCAGGGGAGACTTCCGTCGTCAGCGAGCCCGCCACCGCCGCTGAACCCGTAGCCGCCGCCCAGGCCCCCGAAGGCGCGATCTTCAACCCCGAGGCCGCCCGCGGCAACCTGCACCTGGGCATCGACGTGGGCTCCACCACCGTTAAGCTCGCCGTGCTCAACGACGACAACCAGATCGTCTACGCCAAGTACCAGCGCCACCACACCGACGTCCGCGCTTGTGCCCGCGACCTGTTCGAGGGCGCTGCGACCGTGCTGCCGACGGCCCAGATGACCTGCGCCATTACCGGCTCGGGCGGCCTGCTGCTGTCCCAGTGGCTTGACCTGGAGTTTGTCCAGGAGGTCATCGCCAGCAAGCGTGCCGTCGAGACCCTCATCCCGGCCACCGACGTCGCCATCGAGCTGGGCGGCGAGGACGCCAAGATCATCTACTTCGACAACGGCATCGAGCAGCGCATGAACGGCACCTGCGCCGGCGGCACGGGCGCGTTCATCGACCAGATGGCAACCCTGCTGCACACTGACGCCAGCGGCCTTAACGAACTCGCGGCCAACGCCACCACCATCTATCCCATCGCTAGCCGCTGCGGTGTCTTTGCCAAGACCGACGTCCAGCCGCTGCTCAACGAGGGCGCCCGCCCCGAGGACGTGGCCGCCTCCATCTTCCAGGCCGTCGTGACCCAGACCATCTCGGGCCTGGCGTGCGGCCGTCCCATCCGCGGCAACGTCGCCTTCCTGGGCGGCCCGCTGCAGTATCTCTCCGAGCTGCGCCATCGCTTCTACCTCACGCTCAACCTGGACGAGGAGCACCGCATTGTGCCCCAAAACGCCCACCTGTTTGTGGCGAGCGGCGCCGCCATGGCGCATGAGTCCAACAAGCTCAGCACGTTCCCGCAGCTCATCGAGGCTATCGATGCCCTGGGTGACACACAGGGTGCCGAGGTCGAGCGCCTGGATCCGCTCTTTGCCACCGACGAGGACTTCGCCGAGTTCAAAACCCGCCACGACCAGGAAGTCGTTCCTAAGGGCAAGCTCGACGGCTACACCGGCCGCGTGTTCATCGGCATCGACGCCGGTTCCACCACCATGAAGGCCGCGCTCGTGGGCGAGGACGGTCAGCTGCTGCACACCTGGTACGGCAACAACAACGGCGACATCCTGGGCACGGCCAAGGTCATCATGGCCGATTTCTACAACCACATTCCTGCCGGCTGTACCATCGGCCACGTGACCACCACGGGCTACGGTGAGGCGCTTCTCATTGAGGCCCTCAAGGCCGATTCCGGCGAGATCGAGACCGTCGCGCACCTGCGCGGCGCCAAGGCGTTCCTGCCCGGCGTCGAGTTCATTCTGGACATTGGCGGACAGGACATGAAGTGCCTGCGCGTCAAGGACGGCGTCATCGAGCACATCATGCTCAACGAGGCTTGCTCGTCGGGCTGCGGCAGCTTTATCGAGAGCTTCGCCGTGTCTATGAACATGGACGTGCGCGCGTTCGCCGATGCTGCCATCCATGCTAAGGCCCCCGTCGACCTGGGCAGCCGCTGCACGGTCTTTATGAACTCGCGCGTCAAGCAGGCGCAAAAGGAAGGCGCCACGGTGGGCGACATCGCGGCCGGCCTGTCCTATTCCGTCATCAAGAACGCTCTGTTCAAGGTCATTAAGCTGCGCGACCCCAAGGAGATCGGCAGCCAGGTGATCGTCCAGGGCGGCACCTTTATGTCCGATGCTACGCTGCGTGCGTTCGAGCAGCTCACCGGCGTTCACGCCGTGCGTCCCGACATCGCCGGCTGCATGGGTGCCTATGGTGCTGCCCTGCTCGCCCGCGATCGCGCCGGCGCCGATGGCACTTCGACCATCCTTTCGGCCGAGGACATCGCGCACCTCACCGTGACGCAAAAGCATGTCCGCTGCGGCCGTTGCTCCAACAACTGCCAGCTTACCGTCAACGACTTTGGCGGCGGCAGGCGCTTCATTACCGGTAACCGCTGCGAGAAGGGTGCCGGCCACAAAAAGCAGAAGACCGAGGCTCCCAATCTCTTCAAAAAGAAAAACGATCTGCTGTTTAACCGCGAGGTGCTGAGTCCCGACGAGGCCCCGCGCGGCACCGTGGGTATCCCGCGCGCGCTCAACATGTACGAGAACTACCCCTTCTGGCACGCGTTCTTTACGCGCTTGGGCTTTAGCGTGCAGCTATCTGACCAGTCGAGCAAAAAGACCTACCAGGCGGGCATCGAGTCCATGCCGTCCGAGAGCGTGTGCTACCCGGCCAAGATGAGCCACGGCCATGTGATGAACCTTATCGACCGCGACGTCGACTTTATCTGGATGCCGTGCGTGCGCTGGGAGCGCAAGGAGGACCCGACTGCCGGTAACTGCTACAACTGCCCCATCGTCATGAGCTACCCCACGGCGTTGGCACTCAACATCGACGAGATCCGCGAGCAGAACATCGAGTTCCTGTACCCGTTTGTGCCCTATCACGATAAGACCGAGCTCAAGCGCCG
>CABRFA010000042.1 GCA_902470065.1 uncultured Collinsella sp. | reverse complement strand
CACTGGGTTAGTCTTATGGGGAAGATAAAGAACGACCACATCGACCAAGCCATCGGATAGATGGAAATCGATGTGGCCGTTGTAGTTTCCGCCCGGGTTTGAAAGCTCATGGGCGCCATATTCCGCGGGAAGCGAGCCGTGAGCTGCAAGCTCTGCGACCGCCGCCTTAAACTCGGTTTTTAGCTGCGGATGGATGCGCATCGTCCGTTTATAATCCGCCTTAAACTGAGCCTCGACTTTAATCTCGAACATCGCTATTCCTCATCGAGGAATGACATAAGCTCATCAGCGTTATTGAATGACGGGCTATCGTCCGGCAAAATCCCCAACTCATGAGCCTCGGCGATCACCATGGCACGCCTCGTCGCCTCGTTGGGCATCTCCGCCCTTCCTACAATCTCAAAAGGAATCTTTCGCTGATTTACCAGCTGCCGAACGGCAAGATTGAGATAGGAATTGAGGCTGAGGCCGACCGAATCCAAGAACTCAGTCGCCTGCTCCTTGAGCCCCTCTTCGAGGCGAACCGTCGTAGGCTTAACCGTTGCAGTAGACATACGCGACCTCCTTGCCCTCGTCTTTTGCATCAGTATACCCAATATAAATGGCAACCTGACGTTAGATAGCATCAGATTGCCATGCATATTCATGTCGCGGTAGACACGATTGCTCTACATCAACCCGCTGAGCGCAATGTCAACGGCCTCGTTGAGGTCGTCGGTAATGTGTACCAGATCCGGGTCGAGCGGGCTAATCATACTGGCGCTCATTACCGGGCCGTTGAGCCAGTCGAACAGGCCCTGCCAGTACTCGCTGCCCACCAGCACGAGCGGCATGCGCTTGACCTTGTGCGTCTGCACCAGCGTGAGCACCTCGAACATCTCGTCGAGCGTGCCAAACCCGCCGGGAAACACGATGGCGCCCGAGCTGTATTTGACGAACATGGTCTTGCGCACAAAGAAGTAGCGGAAGTCCATACCGAGGTTCACGTATTTGTTGAGCCCCTGCTCGTGCGGCAATTCAATGCCCAAGCCAACTGACTTGCCGTTGACGCTCGCCGCTCCCCTGTTGGCCGCCTCCATGATGCCGGGGCCGCCACCGGTGATAACCGCCACGCCGCGCTGGGCAATCTTACGGCCGACCGCGCGCGCCGCCTTGTAGAGTGGATCGGTCTTGGGCGTGCGGGCGCTGCCGAAGATGGTCACTGCAGGACCAAGCTCGGCAAGTGCGCCGAAGCCATCGACAAACTCGGCCTGGATGCGCAGCACGCGCCACGGATCGGCGTGCAACCAGTCGGTCGAATCTTCAGGCGCCAGCAGGTTGGCGTAGGTGTTGTCCTTAGGAATCATGGGGCCGCGCATGACCACGGGACCGCGGCGATACGTCTCGTCGTAGGCAGGCTCGCCCTCGACGTTCTCATTCTTAATCATGGGTGCTCCTATCGAGAAAAAGAAAAACGGGCGGGGTCGACGCCATGCGTCAAACACCCGCCCGAGCATCAACTATTCGGTATGGTACCCACGATGCATCAAGCACTTGCAAGCTATCGGTCAGCGGTCGTGCACACGGTGTTAGCGAACGTGATGACCGGCCGGCGCTCGCCCCTTGCTGTTGCCCGCGCTCTGCAAGCGCCCGCGCCGCTCTTAGTAATCCACCGCGGCAGGACTATTCATCCAATCGCTCACGAATGCGCCATAGCGGCCCTCGATAATGGCCTGGCGGGCACGCTGCATAAGGTTGAGCAGGTAGTAGATGTTGTGCATCGACAGCAGAATGCCGCCGAGCATCTCCTTCTGCGTGACCATGTGGCGAATGAGCGCGCGGCTGTAGCCGCCCGTGCACACCGGGCAGGTGCAGGTGGGATCGATGGGACCATCGTCGTGCGCAAAGCGCGCGTTGCGGAAGTTAAGGCGACCTTCACTGGAGAACGCCGTACCCATGCGGCCAGTGCGCGTCGGCAGTACACAGTCGAACATGTCGATGCCCACACCCACACCGCGCACGAGGGTGGTGGGGTTGCCGACGCCCATCAGGTAGCGCGGCTTGTGCTTGGGCATGTACTCGCTTACGAGCGGTGCCAGAGTCTCGAACATGGTCTCGTGGTCCTCGCCCACCGAGTAGCCGCCGATGCCGTAACCAGGGAAGTCGCCGCACTCCTCCAGATGGCGCAGCGAGCGCAGGCGCAGATCTAGGTGCATGCCGCCCTGGACGATGCCAAAGAGTGCCTGGTCATCGCGGGTGTGCGCCTTGTAGCAGCGCTCGGCCCACATGCTCGACAGCTCGACGGCACGCTCAACGTAAGCGCGCGTGGCGGGATAGCCTGGGCACTGGTCCAGCTGCATGCAGATGTCGGAGCCGAGCTTCATGGCGATTTCCATGTTGTCCTCGGGCGTCCAGAACACGTGGCGGCCGTCGTAGTCGTTGACAATAAAGCGCACGCCCTCGTCGGTGAGCTTGACCGCATCGTTGTGGCTGAACACCTGGAAACCGCCCGAGTCGGTGAGGATAGGGCCGTGCCAGTTCATAAACTTGTGCAGTCCGCCCAGCTCGGCGATGGTGTCCTCGCCGGGACGCATGGACAGGTGATAAGTATT
The DNA here is from genome assembly GCA_902470065.1 of uncultured Collinsella sp. Lineage (GTDB taxonomy): Bacteria > Actinomycetota > Coriobacteriia > Coriobacteriales > Coriobacteriaceae > Collinsella. Next base: position 222 of record CABRFA010000042.1, on the reverse strand, counting down.
GGCAAGCACGATCTGGGCACCGAGCTGTTTGACGGTCTCGGTAGGAATGCCCTTGACGTTTGCCTTGGTGCCCACGGGCATGAAGATCGGCGTCTCGATGTCGCCGTGCGGGGTGTGCAGCACGCCGGCACGCGCATGCGTCGTCGGATCCTCGGCGATCAGGTCGAATTTAAAAAGGCTCTGGTCCATAAACTGGAACTCCTTGGTTGCGGTTCATACGCA
>CABRFA010000041.1 GCA_902470065.1 uncultured Collinsella sp. | reverse complement strand
AGCGAGACCAGAGGAAACGCCGTTGACGCAGACAGCGATGTCGCGAGCGAAACCGGAGATGAGACCGGCGATCTGGCCGAGAAGCTGATCCTTGGTGGGCAGCTCGGCGATAGCCTTAACATCATCAGCGGAAACGGCCTTGCCGTCGGAGATACCGCCCTTGATCTCAAGGACACCCTTGGACTTAGCGGAGAAGTCCTTAAGGGTCTTAGCGGCCTCGACCGGCTCGGTCTCGTAGAACACATAAGCGACGGGGCCGGCGAGAATCTCGTCGAGCTCGGGCTGCTCCTGGTTCTTGAGAGCGATCTTGACCAGGTTGTTCTTGTAGACCTTCATCTCGGCGCCGCACTCGCGAAGCTGATGACGCAGCTCCTGAGCCTGCTTAACCGTCAGACCGTTGTAGTTGACGACGAACAGACCGGCGTTCTCGGCGATACGGGACTCGATCTCTGCAACCTTGTCGATTTTGTACTGCTGGGGCATGAATTACACCTCCTCGAATTCTTTCCGGGCACGGTCCGCCACAAGGACGTGACGGGGGCATGTCCAAAAAGAAAGCCCCCGCGCTGCATGAGCGACGGGGGCGAGAAGACATATCTACTCGACCACCTCGGCTGGCGGGATATCCCATTAAGCTCGCGGGCGATGCCCGTTTGCACCGGCTGTCTCTGGCAGCGGATTCGTGCGTGAACCGAAAGTATTATGGCGGGGACCCCGGCGTCGGTCAACGGAAAACCGGGCTACACACAATTCCACCATCCGGCCGCGCCGCCAAAGGCCAGGCGCAAGGTTTTCGCTCGGTCAAGTCCTGGCTCGCACGAAGAGCACATTAAGTGCTCTTCGGCTCGTGCGGAATCTACGAAAACCTTGCGCCTGGCCGTTGGCGGCGCGGCCTGCGTTGACTTTGGGCAGCCCGGGTTTTCATTGGCTGACGCCCCCACTCATAATGCTTGGGTCGGTGGGCTGATGGTTTTAGTCCCGTTGGGCTACAACGTTGACACGAAGCTTGACAGGCGGTGGAGGCCTTCGTCTAGATCTTTGTCGGAGACGCAGTAGCTTAGGCGGATGTGGCCTTCGGTGCCGAAACAGTCGCCCGGGACTAGGGCTACGTTGGCTTCTTTGATGGCTTTGATGCAGAAGGCTTCGCTGGTTAGGCCGAATTGTTTAATGCTGGGGAAGGCGTAGAAGGCGCCGGCTGGTTCCACTACGTCTAGGCCCATGTTATTAAGGGATGCGAGTACGCGTTCGCGACGGGTTCGGTAGACTTTGAGCATGGGGGTTGGGTCGACGGTCAGGGCTCGAGCTGCGGCGTCCATTTCGAAGGAGACGGCACTCGATACTAAGTATTGGTGGGCCTTTGCGATCTCGGCGAAGACGGGGGCTGCGGCTGCGAGCCAACCCAAGCGCCAGCCGGTCATGGCCCAGGGCTTGGAGAAACTCTCGATGACCACTGTCTGCTCGCGTAGCTCCGGGTGTCGCTGGGCAAAGCGCTCGTAGCCGTCCACATAGACGAGGCGGTTGTATACGTCGTCGCAGACTACGTAGATGCCCGCCTGCTCCGCTACGCGCGCCACGGCGTCGAGCGATGCCGCGTCGAGGATGCAGCCCGTGGGATTGTTGGGCGAGCAGATAACGATGGCCTTGGTCGCTGGGGTCACACAGGCGCGAAGCGCTTCCTCGTCAATCTGAAATTGCGCGGGCTCCGTATCCAAAAAGACCGCTTTGGCGTGGTTGGCAACGACGATGCTCTCGTACAGGCCAAAGGCCGGCGTGGGGATGATGACCTCATCGCCGGGGTTGAGCATAGCCATAAACGTAGCCGACAGGGCCTCGGTCGCGCCGTCGGTCAGGATGACCTCGTCGGCCGAAAACGTAAGACCCGCGTCCCCCATGTAGGCAGACAACGCCTCGCGCAGGGCGGGGCGACCGTTGTTGGGCGGATAGTGCGTGTCACCGCGATTGAGCGAGGCAGTCACCTCAGCGCTAATCACATCGGGCGTGGGAAAATCGGGCTCGCCGAGCGCGAGCGCAATGCATCCCGGATGCTGCGCGGCGAGTGCGTTGATCCGGCGGATGCCGGAGGGCTTGAGCGTGGCAAGCGAGGTATTCATGGGCAGACGCATGGCGTTCCTTTCGTAAGGGTTGCACTAGGATAGCGCGGCGAGGCGTCACCAGACGGTGTAACCTAAACGGAAACGAGCCGGAAAGGAGGCGGCATGGAGACGACCGCGCGTGGCGACGTACCAAAAACACTGCAAACCATTGCGTATATCAGTATTCCCAATAGCGCCGATCTTGATTTTTTGCTCTGGGACCTGCAGGATGCCATCGCCGCCTATGCCCGGCTTTCCGGCACCGCACTCCCCCGCCCGGTCGACTTGAAGGCAAATGACGCCGGCAGCGTTGCCGATGGCATCGTGCTGGCCATTGAAGATGTGGCTGACGATGAGACGTTGACTGCTATCGAGCAGGCGCTTGAGCGCTTTAGCAGTACGGGAACGCGTGTCTACGCCGTGATTCGAGCCGCACAACGGGGCGCTGAGCAGGCGCGTGGGGCCGCCGTTCGTCTGCACAAGGCATGCGAGCGCCATGGCCAATTGTGGTGTGGCGGCGTTGCCATCTGCGCCGGCAGCGGCATCGTAGCGCTTCGCCATTCCCCACGCATGGGCCTCTTGCGCCGACCATTTTCGGAAGCGATGGATAAGCTTGTCGGCGCTGTGCGCATGGGCTGCTCCATTGAGCATGCGCAGCTGCTTGGCGGTGGCAATGCCGGTAGCGTCGATGCCGACGGCATGGTGCGCGTCAAGCCCGCGCTGCCCGCACCGATCTGGCATGCCATCATGAAATGCCTCGGCACCCATGCTCAATCAAGTATCTAAATTAGAGAGCTGCCCAGTCAACGGCCTCGCGCCAGCGCTCGACAAGGCGTTCCAGGCGCCATGCCGCATTGGCGGGACTTGTCGACGGCAGAACGATGGCCGGCAGCCCCGTGCGCTCTT
>CABRFA010000040.1 GCA_902470065.1 uncultured Collinsella sp. | reverse complement strand
GGATTGGGTCATAGTGTCTGACATTGCCAAAACATCGATGTTGATTTGCTGGTCAGTCGAATGGGTAAAATGCCTCCAACGTGTAACTCGATTCGGAGGAATTCGTATGCCCTATTACTATGGATACGGCTTTGGCATCGACCCGCTGTACCTGCTGGTTGTTCTTGTTTGTACGGTGCTCGGTCTTGCCGCGCAGAGCTATATCAACTCGACGTACAAAACCTGGTCCAAGGTTCGCTCGGACGGCGACACGGGCGCTACGGTCGCGCGCCGCATGCTCGACGCCAACGGTTGCAGTGCTGTGGGTATCAAGGGTGTCGCCGGTGAGCTCACCGACCATTACAACCCGCAGGATAACAACCTGTATCTCTCGGAAGCCAACCGCTCGGGCGGGTCGGTCGCAAGCGTTGCCGTGGCCTGCCACGAGGCGGGCCATGCCGCCCAGCGTCAAAGTGGTTATGCCATGATGAAGGTACGCACCGCTCTGGTCCCGGTCGTCAACTTTACCCAGAACACCTGGACGATCGTGCTGCTCATGGGCCTGTTTATGAACATTGCCGGACTCACGACCCTCGCGCTGGTCTTCTTCTCGTTTAGTGTGTTGTTCCAGTTGGTTACGCTGCCGGTCGAGATTGATGCCAGCCGCCGCGCCGTGGCGTACATCGAGCGGTCGGGTATGAGTTCCAAGCAGGTCAATGGTGCCAAGAAGGTCCTGACGGCAGCCGCGCTCACCTACGTGGCGGCGGCGCTCGCTTCGATCATTCAGCTGCTCTACCTGATGGCTCGCTACAACAGAAACTCCAACCGATAACAAATTGGCTTGATAGGCGCCGCGGAGATTTGTGTCCCCGCGGCGCTGTACTATGTGTTGGACTTGAATTTGCGCAGGGCCGGAGCCCTTGTGCACGATGACGAAAGGAGGCTGCGTGGCAGGCTGGAATCTAACCGGCAATGCCGTTTCCGCCGAGTTCGACGGTTCGGACGAGCAGGAGCGCAAAGAGCTCAGCGTGAGCCAAGCGGTGGAGATTGCCGCCGGCGCGCTCGATGCCATTCCGCAGCTGAGCGTCCTGGGCGAGGTTACGGGCTTCCGTGGCCCCAATGCCCGAAGCGGTCACTGCTACTTCCAGATTAAGGACGACTCGGCAGCCGTTGACTGCATCATCTGGAAGGGCGCCTATCTCAAGCGCACCTTCGATTTGCGCGACGGTATGCAGGTGAGCTTTAAGGGCAGCTTCAATCTCTATAAGGCCACGGGTCGCATGAGCTTTGTCGCCCGCTCGTTTTCGCTGGCGGGGGAGGGTCTACTGCGTCAACAAGTGGCGCAACTGGCCGAAAAGCTACGCCGCGAGGGCCTGATGGACGAAGCGCGCAAGCGCCGCATCCCGGTGTTCTGCTCGCGCGTGGCGGTCGTCACCTCGCTTTCGGGTGCCGTAATCGACGACGTCAAGCGTACGCTGCGCCGCCGCAATCCGCTCGTTGAGCTCGTCTGCGTGGGCGCCAAGGTTCAAGGCGAGGGCGCGCCGGCCGAGCTCATTGAGGGCTTGCACCGCGCCGCTTCCATTACGCTGGCGCCCGACTGTATTTTGCTGGTGCGTGGCGGCGGCTCCTTTGAGGACCTCATGACCTTTAATGACGAGGAGCTTGCCCGCGCGGTGGCGGCTTGTCCTGTGCCCGTGGTGACCGGCATTGGCCATGAGCCCGATACCTCGATTTGCGACATGGTGAGCGACCGCCGCGCCTCCACGCCCACGGCGGCGGCAGAATCGGTGGCGCCGGCTATGACGGAGTTGGCCGATGTGCTCGAGGCGCGCCATCAGCGTCTGGGCGCCGCGATGGCATCGATGATTGGGTCGGCCCAGGTCGACCTGGAGATGCTCGATCAGCGCGGTCGCCGTGCCTGGGATACCTATACGGCTCGCTTGGCCGATGCGCTCGATGCGGCTGCGTGCCGCCCGTGCCTCAACGACCCCACATTTATGGTCGAGCGTCGCGAATCGGAGCTTGCGCTGACTGCCGATCGCCTGTCGGGCGCCATGGTGCGCTCAGTCGGGACATTCCGCTCCAACTTTGAGCGCCTGCCCGAGCGTCTGGTTGCAAGCACCTCAGGGCTCGATGGCAAGCGCCATGCGCTCACGCTTGCGAGTTCCCGTCTGGAGCATCAGGGACGTACGATGCTCAGCAAACCCGCGTCCGACCTGGGCCGAGCTGCCGCGTCGCTCGATGCCCTGTCGCCGCTCAAGGTGCTTGCCCGCGGCTATTCCATCGCGTACAGCGATGATGGGGTGGCTACGAGCGCCAAGACCTTTAAGCCCGGCGACGCCATCCGCGTGCGCATGGCAGACGGCAACGTGGCAGCAACGGTCAATACGGTCGAGTAGGCCGCGTTTCATAGTGATAAACCTTTAGGAAAGGAAACAGATATGGCAGAGAAGACCCCGGTCGAGCAGCTTACGTACAAGCAGGCTTCGCAGGAGCTGGAACTTATTATCCGCAGCTTGGAGTCGGGCGATATGGAGCTCGAGGAGTCGCTCGAGAGCTATACCCGCGGCGTCGAGCTCCTCAAGAGCCTGCGTACTCGCTTGTCCGATGCCGAGCAGAAGGTCTCGGTGCTCCTGAAGGACGTCGACGGCAACGACGTGCTCGCCGACGGCGAAGCCGCCAACACCGACGACAACCTCTCGTTCTAACCATCCCGACCAAATATAATTTCCTTGGTCTGTGAGAAAGGAACCAATCATGTGTGATTGCATCTTCTGCAAAATTGCTAACCACGAGATCCCCTCGACCGTCGTCTACGAGGATGACCAGGTCATCGCGTTCGACGACCTCAATCCCCAGGCGCCGGTCCACACGCTCGTGATCCCCAAGAAGCACTACAGCGACATCGCCGACAACGTACCGGCCGAGACTATGGGCGCCATGGCTCACGCCATCCAGGAGGTCGCTAAGGCCAAGGGCTTGGAGGACGGCTTCCGCGTCATCTCCAACAAGGGCGTCAACGCCGGCCAGACCGTCATGCACTTCCACATGCACGTCCTCGGCGGCAAGAACCTGGGCGAGAACCTCATCTGAGGACGCCTCTTCCGTGCAATGAAACGGAAGCTCAGGCACCGATAACTTATATATCAACGCAATAAACCCGAGCGCGAGGGCGTTTGGGT
>CABRFA010000039.1 GCA_902470065.1 uncultured Collinsella sp. | reverse complement strand
TAATGGGCGCATTGTTTCCAAATTGTTAACGAGGGGTTGCCGTAATGGCCGACGAGCACGAAACAGAAAGCAAGGCATGGGCGATTGAGGCCGCCGCGGCAGAGGCGGCATCGCGTGCTGCCGAGGAGGTGCATCGTCCTCCCGTGGTGCCGATGGAGCGCGTGGTTGATCGCACCGATATCGAGCGCGGCGAGCGTGTCGGTCAAAAGCGCAGCCAGGAGCCGGGCTTCCCGCGCTTTTTTGCCGAGCTCAATCTGGGCCTGATTCTTACGGCCTTCGCCATCGTTGCGTTTAAAACCCCTAATCACTTTGCTTTTGGCGGCACCTCGGGCGTGTCGGTCATTCTGTCCACGCTGTTCCCGACTCTGCCCGTCGGCGTTTTTATGTGGATTATCAACGCAGTTCTCGTCGTCTTGGGCTTTATCTTTTTGGAGCGCAAGGCAATCCTGTGGAGCGTCTTCGCCTCGTTTGCGCTTTCGGCCTATGTTTCGCTGTTTGAGCTTTTTATTCCGACCGATGTCTCTCTGACGGGTGATATGTGGCTCGACCTGTGCTTTGCCGTCATCTTGCCGGCGCTCGGCAGCGCTATTGTCTTTGATATTGGCGCCTCGACGGGCGGCACGGACATTCTTGCCATGATCCTCAAGCGCCGCACGACGCTCGAGATTGGCCGCGCGCTGCTGTTGGTCGATATCGGCATCGTGGCCATCGCGGCCTTTTTGTATGGCCCGCGTGTCGGTCTGTATTGTGTGCTCGGCCTGTTTGCCAAGACGCTTGTGGTCGACAAAGCCATTGAGAGCATTCACCTGCGCAAAGTCTGCACGGTCATTTGCTCCGAGCCCCTTAAGGTCGAGGAGTTTATCGTCAAGCATCTCAACCGTACGGCGACCATCAGTCGCGGCTACGGTGCCTTCTCGGGCAAGTGCGTGACGGTGATCATGAGCGTGCTGAGCCGTCGCGAGGCCGTGCAGCTGCGCCGTTATGCGCGCGAGGTCGATCCGGGTGCCTTTATCACGATCGTCGACAGCTCCGAGATTGTCGGCAAGGGCTTCCGCGGAACGAACTAGCACAGACGTATTCAACGAACCGCCTGCTGGCGCCGTGTATCTTGCAAATCGGTCATCTTTGAGTATTTGACCCCACATTGGGCAATAATGATGCTAAAGACATCGTTTGCGATCCAATTGATTTGTTCAAGATACGAAGGGATGATTCTATGTTCTGCTCGCAGTGTGGCGCCCCCATGGGCGATAACGACAAGTTCTGCGGCGTGTGTGGTGCTCCTAATGCCGGTGCCGCTGGCCCCGCTCCCCAGGGACAGCCTCAGCCCCAGCAGTTTGTTCCGCAACCGCCCGTGGCGAATGCGCCAAAGGGCTGTGTGGCTCAGGCGTTCCAAGATATGACCAAGACTCCGGGTGTGCTTCAGCGTGTATGCCAAATCGCGTTTTTGCCGGCGCTGATTTGCGTTGTGTCGGTGCTCGTGTTGTTTATTCCCGTTATTGGCGGCATTGCGGCTGCCATCGGCTTTTTGGCAGCTTGCATTGCGAGCGTGTGCGGTTCCGGCTTTGGCATCGAGTGGGGTCGCGATCTGTCGCTTAAGGTTGATGACGGTATGGATCGTCCACTCATGCGTTCCACGTCGTTTGGCCTCGGAGTCTTTTCGAGCGTTATCTCGGTCGTGCTCGAGGTTATCGCTGCCATTCCCGTTATCGGTGTAGTGCTTTCGCTGGTGGAGAGCGTGGTAATTGGCGCCGCGGGCTCGTATTCTTATTACGGCTCTTATGCGCTCGAGGCTGCGCTGTTTGGCTCGCTTGGCTTGCTTGTCCTGGCTATGATTGCCACGGCGGTCCTGGGGGTCTTCTTTAAAATGTTCGCCGACATCGCCGTGATGCACTTTGCGGTGACTGGTCGTGTGGAGAGTGCGTTTTCGCTCGACAAGGTCTGGGCGGCGTTTAAGCACAACAAGACCAAGCTGTTCTGTGCTTCGTTCCTTCCCGAGTTTTTGACGGGCCTGGTCGCCAACGTTGTCACCTGGATTCTGACGTTCGTCTTTGGCACCATTGCCTCTGTCGGTATGTATAGCTACTACTACCGTCCTACGGCTATTGAGGCGCTTGTTACTGGCGGTGGCATCACGCTCGTATTGTTCTTGGTGCTGACGGCGTTTGTCACGGTATTCCTCACGGTCTTTGGCAAGATGCTCAAGCACCGTGCCGTTGGCTATTGGGTTGCACGCTATGCAAGCGAATGGGCCGATGAGGATAAGGACGACGTTCTGACTTTTGTATTGCCCTTCGAGAAGAAGTCCGCTCCTTCGGGTCACGGTGCTCCGGATGCTTCGCCGGCACCTGCACCTGCACCTGCACCTGTTCCCGCGCCCGAGCCTGAGCCGGCGCCCGAGCCTGAACCGGCGCCCGAGTCTGAGACGGCATCTGAGCCTGAGCCTGAGCCTGAGCCGGCACCTGCACCTGAGTCGGCGTCCGAGCCAAGCTCCGACGAGGAGCCTCAGGACGAGTAGCCACGCCGTCTGCCATTTGGGGACGGGGTAGAAATGGTAGAAATAGCGCTTGAAGAATGAGCGGGGGCGGACGTTTCGATACGTCCGCCCCCGCTCTGCTTTAGTCAGGCTGTTATGGATGGGTGTGACGACTACTCGTCGTGCTTCTCCTCGCGGCGTGCAGCAGCGCGTGCGTCGTGGATGCCCTTGATCGCGGCATGGCGAGCCGTTCGGGCATCATGGATGGCGTCGCGAGCCTCGGCGGTCGTCGCCTTGGCAGAGCGCAACTTGGCGGCCAGATCGGGGTTGGTTTCGGCGACCGCGGTAATCGCGGGGCCGTCGAGCTCCTCTTGCGTGGGCTCGGCCAAAAAGTCGATAGCATACTGGGCGGCCACCATGGAGCCCTTTGCCAGTACGGTCTCGTCGATCTTGTAGAAGCAGGAATGTTGGGCGTACGTGGCGCCAATCTTGGGGTTGCGCGTACCTACAAAGGCGAGCACGCCCGGTACGCGACGCAGGTACTCCGAAAAATCCTCGCCCGAAAGCGTGCCGCGATAATGGCCTTGGCCGGTGGGGCCCAGGCACTTGATTACAGCCTGACGGCAGCGCTCGCTCGAGGCGGCGTCGTTTTCGACCTTGTAGTTGGCGATGGTGTAGTCGGTGAGCTCTGCCTCGGCGCCCAGAGCTGCCGCGGTATGCTCCACGATGCGGCGCATGAGCTCCGGCATTTCCTCGTGGGTCGAATCGCCGTAGGTGCGCACTGTGCCGGCGAGGTAGGCCGTGCCGGCGATAACGTTGCGCGCGGTGCCGCCGTGCAGCTCGCCGACGGTGATGACGGCCGGCTCGTAGGGGCTGATTTCGCGCGAGACGATGGTCTGCAGGGCGTTGACGATCTCGGCGGCAACCATGACGGCGTCGTGGCCGCGCTGGGGCATGGCGCCATGGCACGAGGTGCCGCGTACGTCGATACGGAACCAGTCGGTATTGGCCATGCGCGGACCGGGCTCGCAGCTCACGGTGCCGGCGTCGACCTCGCTCCAGATGTGCGCGGCGTAGGCGCCATCGACGCCGTCGAGCACGCCCGTGCCGATCATGAGCTTAGCGCCCTGGCCGTTTTCCTCGCTGGGCTGGAATACGATGCGGACTTCGCCGTGGATGTCGTCGGTCATATGGCGCAGGATTTGCAGCG
>CABRFA010000038.1 GCA_902470065.1 uncultured Collinsella sp. | reverse complement strand
CCCCGCGGCGGGCTGGGTTTATTGTCTGAGCGACTTTGCGAAGCAAGGGGAGCGAAGATAAAAACCCAGCCCGACGCGGGGCACCCGGGGACCGCAGGGACGGGAGCAGCTATACTACTCTCAGTAGTTAAGGGTCGCGGATCCGCCGCGTCACCGCTCTCAACAGGAGGTCTTTGTTTATGGCAGATCAAAAGCCGGTTGTCGGGATCATCATGGGCTCCAAGTCCGATCTGGGTGTTATGGAAGGCTGCACCGTCGAGCTCGAGGCGCTGGGCGTGCCCTATGAGCTTGTCATTGCGAGCGCACACCGCACACCGGCGAAGGTCCACGAGTGGGCTTCGACTGCTGCCGATCGCGGCATCAAAGTGATTATCGCTGCCGCCGGCAAGGCCGCTCACCTGGGTGGTGTCGTGGCTGCCTTTACGCCGCTGCCGGTCATCGGCGTGCCTATGAAGACGAGTGACCTGGGCGGCATGGATTCGCTGCTGTCGATGGTGCAGATGCCTTCGGGCGTGCCCGTGGCCTGCGTTGCCATCAACGGCGCCAAGAACGCCGCCATCTACGCCACGCAGATTCTGGGCGCTTGCGACCCCGAGTACCGCAAGGTTATCGAGAAGATGAAGCAGGAGATGGCCGACGCCTAGGCGTTCCGCCGTTTCACCGCAGTATAAGGAGAGCCATGTCCGACTATCAGGGAAAACGATTCAAGGCTTCTCAGATTCCCGATCCGTCGAAGCCGGGTGCTGCCCATGCGGCACAGCAGGGTCGGACATCCTCTCCTCAGCAGCCGCGCGCGCCGCGCCCCGTGACGCCGGCGACGCATCGTCGACAGGACGCGCCAGCCGCATATCGACCTTCATCTTATAGCAACGCTAAGAAGCCGCCCCGGTCTTCATCGCATGCCGCGCCGTCGGATTACACCGAGCCGCCGCGCAAAAAGCGCCGCTCCATTATTCCCATTCTGCTCATCATCATCGGCATCGGCCTGATTGTTGCCGCCGCTGCCATCTTTATCAATGCTCAGATTGGCTATAAACAGGCAAGCGATTCGTACCAGAAAATCGAGAAGCAATATGTAAGCGATAAGGACGCCAGCGGCGTGCCGATTATCGACTTCGATGCACTTGCCCAGACAAATCCCGAGGTTGTGGGTTGGATTTACGCGCCGGGAACCAACATCAACTATCCCGTGGTGCAGACCAACAACAACTCCAAATACCTCAACACGCTGTTCGACGGTACGGCCAATGCATCCGGGGCCATTTTCCTGGATAGCAATGACACCGCGCCGGGCATGGTGGATCAGCAGACCACGATCTACGGCCACCACATGAACGACGGATCGATGTTCAATGTGATCTCGGACACGACCGATCAGGTGACGTTCGACAGCATAGAGTACGCGTATTACATCACGCGCGACGCCACCTATAAACTGCGACCACTGGCGACCAAAGTTGTCGAGGACACGTATGCCAAGGCGCGCACACCCAATTTTGAGGGCGACGACGGGCTCAAGAACTACCTGTCCGAGATGCTCGACGGTGCCTCTGCCGTGGCGAGCGATGCCACCGATCGTGCTGCTTCGGCAACCAAGGTCGTAACGCTTGTGACCTGTCGTTCGTTATCGCTGAGCAACACACGTGCCGTCATGGTGCTCACACCGGTCGAGGAATAGATTATGGGCTACTCAATGACGGTGAAAGGAGAAATGATGCTTGAGAACGGCAAATCGATGCCTTCGGTTGATGCTTGGCTGCGCGAAGCCAAGGCCGATGTTTCGGCGGCTGATTGTGGGATGTACCTGACACACAACGGCGTGGTGCGCGCGACGCCCAAGGCCGAAGTGCGCGGAGTCGAGACCGATGGCGTGGCGCCAGGCCACAAGGTGGGCGGCATGGTGTTTGGCTTCGATGCCGAAAAGGTGCAGGCCGCTATCGAGGCGACGCGCACGATGCCGGGTATCGGCTATGTGCGCGTGTGGCTGGCGAGCGGCGAGCTTACCGTGGGCGACGACATCATGCTCGTGCTCATTGGCGGAGACATTCGCCCGCATGTGGTCGATGCGCTGCAGTCGCTCGTCGGCACCATCAAGAACGAGTGCGTGAGCGAGGTCGAGCGCGAGGCGTAAGGCCTCGTCGGCAATCCGAGTCTGTCTATAGCGAAAGCCCGCCGGCAGTTCATGTAGATCTGCCAGCGGGCTTTGATGTGTTGGAGCTATTTTGCTCTGGCGTTTGCTACACGCGTGTGGCGTCCTTGGGGCTCATGGTCATACTCTGAAAACGGTTCTCCATATATTCGTTATCGAAATGCTTGTCATAGAACTGTGCGACGGGAATATTTCGAACGGTTCCGTTGACGCGCTGATACCAATAGTCGAGCGATTGCAACGTCATGACGCCGTCGATCAACATGACGGCGGTCAGGATGACGGTAGCAGAGTAGCGGCGTTTCCATGGAATCATATTGATGAGCTTAAGCAGGCGCGGCAGCAAGACCTTGATCCAGATGAGGCCACCCAGGCCCCACATGCAGGCAAACGGCGTGCATGTGCGTCCCCCGGTCAATACCGCGATGGGATCGGGCATGCCGAATAGCCTAATGTGTGAATAGCTCCACGACACCACGCCAAATGAGGTCTGCATAAACCAGCCTACAAACACCTCGAAAGCGCCGCCGATCAGGGCACTTACCAGGAAAATGATCAGAGGATTCTTTTTATAGAAGCGGTTGAGCGCCATGGTCATGAGCACCGCGCCAAATCCGTAGATGGGGCTAAAGGGGCCAAATAGCATACCGGCACGGTCCTGATAGACGCCGGGATCGACGACGACCATATGCCAGACTTCCTCGAGAATGAGACCTAACACGCTGCAGACGAAGAATACCCAGAACAGGTTGAAGTAGTTGAGCTTGATGTAGCCCTCGCCGGTTTCGTCGCGGCCGAGCATCCCCTCGGCGGCGGCATCGCGGTCGAGCATCTCTTGCAGACGGCGCTGCAGTTCGCGCTCCTGGCGTAGCGTGGGGTCGACGGTGGCCGACAGCGCAATGAGGATGACAAGCTGGACGGCGGGGCGCAGCAGGAAGGGTCCGATGCCCTGGAGCATCACGTCAACTAAAAGCTCCACGACGGTAAATGCGATGAGGACGTAAGACAGGCGGGCGGCATTGCGCCGCTGGTCCTTGATGAGGTCCAGGCCAAAGACGATCAAGATGATCGCGCTTGCCGCCGAGAGCATAATGCCGGCGACGATAAGGCCAACCGCGACCAGGGTGTTATCACCGAGCTTAGCGGCGACGTTGCCGTTAATGAGTGCGGTGATGACCTGCCACATAAAGACGGCGACTGACGGGAGCGTGCCCACGCCAGATAGGGTGCACAGGACTGCGTAGACCTTGATGATAAGGGGGACCTTCTTGGCCTCCGTGGTGCTGGGGACACTGGGGTCGAGTTGATTTCGATCCATACGCTACCTTTCTCGTCTTGTAGTAGCCTACAAGGATACGCCGACGACCAGCTAAAAGACAGGACGAACGTCCCAATTGCAACAATGTAGCCCCTAGCGCGGGCGAGACACGGCGCACGGGAAGTCTTCGAGGCCGTTGCCCCTGAGAGTGGACTACCCAATAAAATGTTTGGCTGCAAAACGGATTATAAGCTCGGTGGGCTTTTAAAAAGCGCTGTTCATGCGCGGGAGTGCTTGTCTTGCCGTGCGTATAATAGGGCAGGTAACGCCAAATAACGAGGCTCTGAGGGGATGCCATGTCTCAAGAAACCATCCGCGCGGCCGAGCGTG
>CABRFA010000037.1 GCA_902470065.1 uncultured Collinsella sp. | reverse complement strand
GCCCAAAACACAAGCGAGGGTTGCCGTAGCAGCGCAGCGTGCCATGTTTTTGTGCGTGTTTGCTGTGCGCATGTAGCTTCCTTTCCAGTAACTAAGGGTAACGGCTAGTCCACCGTCACCAGGCTAAAGAGCTCCACATCGTCATCAGACGGCGTGAGCTTCTCGCGCGGGTTGAGAAACGCAAGCTCTAGGATACAACCGTAACCGACAAGCTTTGCGCCCATATCTCGCACCAGTTTACCTGTTGCCTCGACGGTTCCGCCCGTCGCGACCAAGTCGTCCAGAATCAACACGGTATCTTTAGAGCTGATAGCGTCGGCATGGATCTCAATTGAATCGGTGCCGTACTCGAGCTCGTAGCTCTGGCTTACGGTCTCGCGCGGCAGCTTGCCCGGTTTACGTGCGGGAACAAAGCCGGCGCCAAGTGCTACAGCCACCGGTACGCCAACCATAAAGCCGCGAGCCTCGGGACCCACGACCTTGGTGATTCCCATGCCGGCAAAGTGCTCGGCGAGGGCATCGGTCATGGCTTTGAGCGCCTCGGGATTGCCAAAGAGCGGCGTGATGTCTTTAAAGATGACTCCGGGCTCGGGATAGTCGGGGATGTCGACGATTTGAGATTCGAAGTCGTACATTACATGACCTTTCAATGGGTTGCCGAAATTTCGGCAGCGGTTATTTGCCCGCGGTAGCGGTGCCGGATTGCGAAGGGGCGACGACCTTGAGCGGCTTTACGAGAGAATCCTCGTGCGAAGCCGGCGCGGCTGTCTCTTCGTTTTTGGCCTTGGTGGACTCGGAACGTGTGATTTCCTCATCGAGTGCATCGATGTCGGCGTCCTCGACCACGGCATTGAGCGACTCAAAAACGCGGTTCTTGAGCAGCGCGGTGTGCACGCCCTCCGTCAGGTCGTGAAGCTTCTTAAACGCACGCTCGAGCTTGGCGTCGCGCTCGTCATCGGAGGTATCCATTCCGAGCATGCTCACGAGCACCTGTTCAAACATCGAGGACTCGCGGTTGGCGGAAGATACGTACTGACGCAGGTTGCGCGGCTCGATATGGAAGCGTGACAGCTCAGAGCAGTAGCGGATGATCGGAAAATCGCGGCCATCGACGAGCTCACGATTCTGCGGACTCTTGATGATGCGAATGAGGTCGTTCTCGGCGAGCGAGCGGATAAACGAAATCTCGACGCCCAGCATATCGGGAATGGTCTCGATGGGATGCAGCTTTTGCTTAGTCTCCTTGGGCTCCGTCTTGAGCGGAACATCGGACAGCAAGCCCACCTCGTAGGCGAGCGTTGACAGGTCCGTGGCGTTTTCCAAGCGTTGCTTAATCACGTTGAGCGGCATGTAGCGGGTCTTCTGCAAGTGCAGAATGACCTCTAGGCGATCAACGTCCTCCTTGGAGTACTGACGGTATCCCTTAGGCGTACGATGAGGGGTAATGAGCCCCTCATCCTCAAGAAATCTAATTTTTGAGTTCGAAAGATCGGGGTATGCGCCTCGAAGTAGGTTGACGACTTGGCCGATACTCAGATAGTTGCGTTCGGCCATGCCCTACTCACCGGTTTCGATGCGCTCCGGCGTGCTCTCGTGGTAGATGAGCGTAAACGTACCAATCTGGACGGAAGAACCGTCGTGCAGCGGGGCTGCATTGACGATGGCACCGTCGACCCAGGTGCCATTGAGCGAGCCCAGGTCCTCGATGCGAGCGCCAAGGCCCTCGCGAATAATGCGCGCGTGGCTGCGCGAAACGGTCATGTCATTGAGGAAGATGCCGTTCGCAGGATCGCGGCCGATGGTGGTCACGTCGTCCTCGAGCTCAAAAGCGGCACCAGTCTGCGGACCCTTGACGATGGACAGAACGGGGGCGGTGATGCGCACGTTGGCCATGAGGTCGGGAACGGTGACGTCGCTTGAAGGCACGCGGAATACGCAGGTAGCGTCAGCAGTCTTATCATTCTGAGGCATATTGTTAACCATGTTGTCCATGACAACCCCTAACTTATCGCGGACGTGCCGCAAATAATGAACCGTACGTAATCATACCCCAACGAATCAGTCTTCGATTTCAGGGTTCAGAAAGTCGATGTCCTCGTCCTCGGGATGCGCGAGAGCCTGTTTAATGGCCACTCCGCCCTTAATGGAGTAGATGACAGCCGTGAGCATGGAGAAGATCACGCCGCCGTACACAAAGAAGATGCCGAGGGGCACCGAGCTTCCGTTGAGGCCCGGGAAGGCCGTAAGGGTTGAAGGTAAAAGTTGCAGGCCGTCAACAACGGGGAACCCGAGCAGCATGAGCGAGAATCCGGTCATGAGCAGCGCTGTGGCAATCTTTCCGGGGAAGACGACATCGATGGGGCGACGGTGATAATGACGCACGATAAGCGTGCCGATGCCCAGATAGATGTCGCGGCCAATAATGAGCACGCAGACCCAGATGGGCAGCTCTCCGCGAACCACCAGTCCCAGCACGCCGGTGAACAGCAGCGCACGGTCGCAGATGGGATCCATGACCTTGCCGAGCCATGAGACCGTCTTAGTCATGCGGGCGATCTGACCGTCCATCCAGTCGGTGGAGGCGGCAACGGCGTAGATAACGATGGCGATGACGCGGTTGTTATCCGTCACAAACAGGTACAGAAATACCAGGGTGAGGATCAGGCGCGTAAAGGTGATGAAATTGGAGATCGTAAAGATCTTATTCGACGGGTAATCGGAAGTGCCGATAAGCTCCTTTTTGATCTTCTTTTTGATGCCCACAGGACTCCCCCGCTGGTAAACGACAAAACTTTCGATACTATACCCGTTCCGGCGATGTCTATCCAGCGCAGCCATAGAGAGTCCAGACATGTGGAAGGTGCTTTTAGGCGGCGGGGGATTTCGCGTTCGTGTACATCAGCCTCCAAACATGTCGATTTTGGTGGCTGATGTACACGTTTTGATTCTGTGATTACATCGAGCGGGAACGTTGTTGCTTTAAGCAAAATAATCATGGTGATTAAAAAAAAGGTCAGGCACTAGGTGCCTGACCTGCAAACTTCTGGTCGGGACGGCTGGATTCGAACCAGCGACCCCTTGACCCCCAGCGGGGTCAGAATGACCCTGACCTGTGCTTATTTTGTTAAAACACGCGCAGATAGCGCAAGTAGCGCATTTCCGCATTTGTAAATTTTACCAGCTCAGCGCGGTCTGTCCAGATAGCATATTATCGGCTTCGAGGAGCGCGGTGCAGCCGATGATTTAATCAACGGGGGTAGGAGCCCCGAATCGTCGCCTCTCCGGGTTCCTGCAGGTGGGCCCGCCTGTTTCTAATCAACTGCGGATTTAGGAGCAGACATGCAGAACGAGAAATGCAGCAATAAAACCTTACGCGTATGCGGAGCCGGCGGCGTGAGGAAGAACAAGGGCAAATGGCAGGCTGTCGTGACGGTGGCCGACGAGATGACCGGGAAGAAGGTCCAGAGGACCAGGAACACCGGCGTGCCCTGCCTGAAGCAGAGCACGCGGGGAAAGGCGGCGGCGATGCGCGTCCTCGCGGAATTCAGGTCGGAGGTCGAGCTGGAACTCGCCGAGGCCGAGGAGGCGAGGGCCGCTATCGGCGCCGGGCTTCCCGCCGAACTGCGGGATGACTACGCCGCGCTGCCGCTCTCCGAGGCGCTCGAGAAGTTCATCGACTTCTGCCTGGAGATGAACAGGATCACCCCGACGACCCGCGACGACTACCACTACAGCGCCCTGCACATCGAGCGAGACGAGCTGGGTCTGGTCCCCGTGAACGAGGTAACGACCGACGACGTCAACGCGTGGTCGAGGCGCAGGATCGCCCTGGGCACGGCGCCGGACACGCTCAACAAGTCATTCAAGCTCGGCAACCGGCTCTACGCCGTCCTGCTGAAGCGCAGCAACGACACGATCGGGAGGAACCCGTTCGACGGCGCCCTCGCGCCCAGGGTCATCGCCAGGCCCAGGAACGCGCTGCGCTCCGACCTCGTGCCGAAGCTCAACTCGGTGACCTCGATGATGTCGGACTCGACCTTCAGGCGGGCGGTCGTGCTCGCCCTGCACACCGGGATGCGCATCGGCGAGGTCTGCGGCCTGCGCTGGTGCGACGTCGACTTCGAGTCGGGGCTCATCACGGTCAGGCACTCCGTGGCCTACGTCAAGGACAGGGGCTCCTTCATCAAGGACACCAAGAACCACGACCTGAGGACGATCCCCATCGACCCGGTGGGCCTGCTCCCCTTCCTGAAGGAGATCCACGAGATCGATTCGCAGGGGCTCCGGGAGGCGTCGACCCTCGGCCTGCGCGACCTCGCGGACAGCTACGTCGTGTCGCGGCCGGACGGCTCCTTCGCCACCACCAGTTACATCCGCAGGGCGTTCAAGACGTTCTCGGAGACCAACGGCCTCATGGGCACCAACGACGAGCTGATAACGTTCCACGGCCTGCGCCACACCTTCGCGACGCAGTGGATCCGCCACGGCGGCGACATCAAGGCGCTGCAGTCGATCCTGGGGCACAAGGACGCCATGGTCACGCTCAACGTCTACGCCGACATCGAGCCGATGTCCAAGATCCA
>CABRFA010000036.1 GCA_902470065.1 uncultured Collinsella sp. | reverse complement strand
GGCCCGTGGGTTATACCCTAAGAGCAAACCACCCTTTTTAAGGGTGGTTCTGATTGGCAAGTGTACGAACGGTTTAGGTTCGCGGCAGGTATTCGGGTTGAGGAGAAATAGGGTCATACAGCGGCTCTCAGAGCGCCATCCGCACTCCTCCGCCATTACCTCTGCGGCGTCCTCGTATAGAGCCCGTACTGCTTGGCGTTTCGTTGCAACAGCCCACTTGTCCACCGATCAAGTGAACTACTGGAATAAATACAGCGACACGCTTGTTCGTTACAGTCGCTATATCTGCGTAAATCGCCGCGATAAATACAGTCTGTACTCGACTGTATACCAGCTACGCGTATGTAGATTCATATCGCGTTAATTAATCGGTCCAAGCGTGTGCAAAACGCGCAAGTAGCCGCAAAAGGCGATTATCGCGCAGGGTGATTTTTGGCACCCTGTTGATTAATCAAAATTAAGCAATTGCTTAAAACAAAAAAGGTCAGGCACTAGGTGCCTGACCTGCAAACTTCTGGTCGGGACGACTGGATTCGAACCAGCGACCCCTTGACCCCCAGTCAAGTGCGCTACCAAGCTGCGCCACGTCCCGAAGCTTTTGTTTGTTGCTCTGCTCTCGCTCGCAACAGGGAGTATATTAACCCGAAACTTTAGACTTGTGCAAGAACTTTTTTATAAATTTTGAAGCAAGTCCAAAATTGTATCTGCGAGCTGGGGTTTTGTTAGCACGGGAAGCTCTTGCGTACCCGTTGTGCTCACAATCCAGGCCTTGTTGGTATCGGTTCCAAAGCCCGAATCGGCGCGCGAGACATCGTTGGCGATAATGGCATCGCAGCCCTTGCGTGCGAGCTTGCGCTGCGCGTACTCCACGACGTTATCGGTCTCGGCCGCAAATCCGATCACGCATCGCTCGCCCTTCTGGCGCGAGAGCTCGGCCAAAATATCGACCGTCTCGACCAGTTCGATGCGATCCAGGCGCTCGTTGGCCTTTTTGAGCTTATGGTCCGCAGGGGCCGCGGGGGTGTAGTCGGCGACGGCGGCCGCACAAATTGCCGCATCGGCCGTCTGGAAGGCGCTCAGGGCCGCCTGGAGCATCTCTGCGGCGGTCTGCACGCGCACGCACTCCACGCCGCGGAGCACATCGAGTGATGTCGGTCCCAACACGAGCGTGACCGCAGCGCCGCGGCGTGCGGCCTCCCCCGCCAGGGCGATGCCCATCTTGCCCGACGACCGGTTACCGATGAAGCGAACCGGGTCGATCGGTTCGTGCGTGGGGCCGGCAGTGATGACGATGCGCTTGCCCGCCAGGTCTTGCGGCACGGGGTTGAGCACCTCACAGACAGCCTCGACGATGTCCTCGGGCTCGCTCATGCGTCCCGTGTCCACGTCGCCGCAGGCAAGGTAGCCGCTGCCCGGACCCACCACATGGACACCGCGCTCGCGCAACGTGGCCATGTTGGCCTGTGTAGCCGGCGCTTTCCACATGCCATTGTTCATGGCCGGCGCGATCACGATGGGTCGTGGCGTTGCCAGCAGCGTGGTGGAGATGAGGTCGTCGGCGATGCCGTTGGCCATCTTGGCGATGATATTGGCCGTCGCGGGCGCTACGACCACCAGATCGGGCTCCTGCGCAAGCGAGATATGGTGGATGGGGTCAGACGGGTCGTCGAATAGCCCAACAGCGACCGGCTCATTGGTGAGCGCACGGAAGGTGAGCGGGCCCACAAACTCGGTGGCATGCTCGCTCATAACGACCTTGACGCGCGCGCCGCGCTTTTGCAGCAGACGCACGATATTGCACGACTTATAGGCGGCGATCCCGCCGGTAATGCCCAGCAGGATCGTTTTTCCCTCAAGTTGCATTGAATTGTTGGATGCCGCCGCCATCGCTAGGCTTCCTTGCTCGGGAGCACCAGGAGGCGGTGGCAGTACGGGCAGTGCGTAATCTCGCTACCATCGTGGTTGAGGTCGCTCATGGACGATGCCTGCAGCGCGGTGTGGCAAACCGTGGGGATGTTGCCCTGGATGGTCTCGACGGCCAGGCCGCGGAACTGCTTGAGCAGACGCTCGTAGTCGGTGAGCACGTCGGCCGGCAGCGTAGCGGCAAGCGCGGTGCGCTCCTTAGTGGCGGCGTCAATCTGAGCCTGCAGGTCGGCAGCCTTGGCGCGGGCGGCCTTGGTATCGGCCTTCACGCCCTCCTCGAACTTGGCGATGATAGCTTGCGCGCGTGCCTCGCGGTCGAGCGCCTCCTTATGGGCGATAACGACATCCTTGCGGGTGTGCTCAATCTTGTCAAGACGCTTGGCCAGGGTGGCGAGTTCATTCTCCAGGTCCTGAACCTCGCGGTAGTCGGAGCCGTCGACATGGCGCTTCTTGGCAGCCTCGATGGCGTTGTTGGTTTGAATCTCGGTGGTGTTGAGATCGTCGAGCTCAATGTCCAGATCCTTGCGCTGGGCGTAGAGCTTGGTCATCTCGGACTTGAGCTTCACATAGGTCTTGCGCTTGGAAGCGAGCTCCTTGAGCTCCGGCATATTGGCAAGTTCGCTCTTGTTGCGGGCGAGCTCCAAATCGATCTGTTGCAGCTTGAGTAGCGTAGCGCCGGCGCTCATAAGTTCTCTCCTTTTGTCACAGTCCACCATTGGCAAGGGTTCAGTATTTTAATCGCATGACGGGGGTCGACCCCGGCGTCAACTGCAGAGTTCATCAATATATCAACGAACGGCTCCTCGGAGCGGTCGTGGCCGAGCAAGATCACCGGCAGTCCGCGAAGGGCAAGGTCTTGCGCCACGTGGTAGCCCGCCTCGCCCGTCACGACAACATCTGCGCCTGCGGCGATGGCGAGCTCGCCAAAGTCGCCCAGGGAGCCGCCCAAAATGGCGACGGTGCGGCACGGGCGATCGGCTTCGCCCCACACACGCGGGTCGCTGCCGAAGGCCGTGGCAGCACGGGTGGCAAGATCGCGCAGCGTGCACGGGTCGTTGAGCGTTGCAAGCGCGCCCAGGCCGGTTGCCTCGGGGTCGTCCACGTGCTCCAGTGAGCTCACGGGTGCGGCACCCAGCAGCTTGCTCAGGCAGACACGGGCTTCGTGCGAGCGGTCCAGGTTGGTGTGGAGCGATATGATGCTCACGCCGCAACGGGCCGCCTCATAGAGTGCCGCGCTGCACTGGGGGCGAGTTGCATCCGCTGGACAAAACGCCTCGGGCGCCTTGATATAGACAGGATGATGCGTCAGCAGCACGTTTGCACCGGCTTCTTGGGCGCGGAGAACATTAGCTTCGGTCGCATCGAGCGCGCAGGCAACGCCGGTGATCTCAGCAGCGGGGTCTCCCACAGATAGCCCAACATGATCCCAGCCCTCGGCGTCCGCCTTGGGGTAGCGCGCCAGCAGCGCACGTTCAAGCTCAGCGAAGATCATGCGGCACCCACGATCGAGAGCAGCGTCTGGGCAAACTCGTCCAGATCGCCCGGATTCACGCGGTCATCAAAGGAAATGCGCAGTGC
Source organism: uncultured Collinsella sp. (assembly GCA_902470065.1). Classification (GTDB taxonomy): domain Bacteria; phylum Actinomycetota; class Coriobacteriia; order Coriobacteriales; family Coriobacteriaceae; genus Collinsella. The sequence continues at coordinate 1,173 of CABRFA010000036.1, read as the reverse complement.
GCCCAATGCCTGCTCGCGACCGATGCCCATCGCGCTTAAAACATGGCTCGGGTCCATGCTGCCGCTCGAGCACGCCGAGCCTGCCGATACCTCAAAGCCGGCGGCGTCGAGCTTGACGATGAGCTCCTCGGAGTCCATGCCGTCGACGTAGATCGAAACCATACCCGGCAGACGATCGGCCTGCGCGTAGTCGCCCATGGTGGCATGAATACGCGGATGAGCCGTAAGCGTGGCGTAGAGCTTGTCGGAAAGTGCTTGCAGCGTCGTACGCTCCTGGGCCACGAGGGGCGCCAACGTGCGGGCGGCAGCGGCAAAAGCCAGCTGTGTACGCAGGTCCTGCGTACCGGCACGACGTCCGGCCTCCTGTCCTCCGCCAAAAATGCGCGGGCGCAGCGGCGTGCGGCTCTTAAGGTAGAGCGCGCCAGATGCCACGGGGCCACCGATCTTGTGCGCGGCAACCGTCATAGCATCGACGCCCAGCTCGGTGACATCGAGCGGAATATGCAGATAGCCCTGGATGGCATCGGTGTGGAACAGGGCGCCGGCAGCATGTGCGGCGGCGGCCAGCTCGCGGATGGGCTGCACCACGCCAGTCTCGTTGTTGGCGACCATAATGCTCACGAGCGCCACGTCGTCGCCTAGCAGCTCGACAAGCGTGGCGGGCTCTATGTAGCCAGCGCGGCAGGGCTGCACCAGGTCGACGGTAAAGCCGGCGGCGCGCAGCAGCGGCAGGTTGTCCAGAATCGAATCGTGCTCGATGGCCGAAACGATTACGCGATCGCGCTTACGATCGCGCTGACGAGCGCCCTCGGCAAGACCGAGCAGCGCCAGCTGGTTGGCCTCGGTGCCCCCGTTGGTAAGGATGATCTCGGACGGGCGAACGCGTGCGCCAAAGCTGCGGGCGATATCGCGACGGGCGACTTCCAGGCGTGCGGCGGCCTTGCGGCCAAGCGAGTGCAGCGAGTTGGGGTTGACGCCGGCAAGATCGCTGTCGTCATATTCGCGCTGCGCAAGGAGCGCCTCGGCGCGCATGGGCGTCGAGGCGGCATAGTCAAGATTCACGGGTATGCGGTTTTGACCTGCGGTCATAAGGGTTTATGCCTCCTGTGCAGCCTCGTTGCCCAGCTTCTGCAGCAGCGCAACCTCGGCGGCGGGATCTTCGGACTTAAATAC
>CABRFA010000035.1 GCA_902470065.1 uncultured Collinsella sp. | reverse complement strand
CCCCGATTTTTACCTTGGCCCGAACGCCGCTATCGGCTACATCACCATGTTCAGCGCTTTCACAAATTCCTGGGCCTTCGCACGGCTACTCAGGCTAAAGACGCAAGCGGTCAACAGCCTGTTACGCAGGAAAACGTCGCGACCCTTGATCCTGTTGACCCCCGTGATGTCCTTAAGGTAGACAATCTCGGTGTGCTTGCCACCAAAAGTGCCCTTCTTGAGCACCTCAATACGGTTGGGGTAGATCTTGACGTCTTTATACCTACCCGAACCTTTGTCCTGGAATAGCAGCGTGTTGTTGTCCATACGCGTCACTCCCGTGGGGTTCGCTAAAACTGCCTCTATGGTCACATTTTAACCACCGCAAGGCTCCCATACGAAGGTGCCAAACAGCACAGTAATGCGAGTCCGCGCGAGGCTTTAAACTAAATGCGATAAAGATGCATTCCACAAGAGGAAAGTGGGGCGACAGTGATGGGTGAACTGGTAAACCGTGGAGAATCGGCAATCGTGCCCGAAGGTTTTTACAAGCAGGTTTCCTCGATTCTCAACGCCGCTCGCGACAAGGCCTATACCGCCGTTAACTTTGCGATGGTTGAGGCGTATTGGGAGATCGGCAAGAGCATTGTTGACGAGCAGGGCGGAGAGGAGCGCGCAGCATATGGGGAGGCATTGATTGCAGGCCTCTCCAGAAGGCTTACCGCGGATTTCGGAAGAGGCTTTGGCATCGCAAACCTTCGCAATATGCGTCAGTTCTTTCTTGCGTTTCCAATTCGCGACGCACTGCGTAGCGAATTGAGCTGGACTCATTACCGCAGGTTGATGCGCATTCCCGACCCTGATGCTCGCGCCTGGTACATGAACGAATGCGCCGATTCTCGTTGGAGCACGCGTCAGCTCGAGCGCCAGATCAACACCATGTTCCGCGAGCGCCTACTTGCCAGCAAGGACAAAGAGGCCGTCACCCAGGAAATCCAAAAGAGCGCCCCGGCTCGTCGCCCCGAGGATATCATCCGCGACCCATATGTACTGGAGTTTTTAGGTTTCTCGGACGATGCTACGTTTCGTGAGAGCGATCTAGAGCAGGCGCTCATCACGCATCTTCAGAAGTTCCTGCTGGAGCTTGGCCGTGGCTTCGCTTTCGAGGCGCGCCAAAAGCGCATCACCTTTGATGGGCGCCATTTCTATATTGACCTTGTTTTTTACAACTATCTGATGCGCTGCTTCGTGCTCATCGACCTTAAGACCGATGACCTTACGCATCAGGACCTGGGCCAGATGCAAATGTATGTGAACTACTACACGCGCGAACTCATGAACGAAGGCGACAATCCGCCCATAGGCATCGTGCTCTGCGCGGACAAAAGCGATTCGATTGTCGAGTACACGCTGCCCGAAGACAACGACCAAGTGTTTGCCGCCAAATACCTGCCGTATCTTCCAAGCAAGGAAGAGCTGGCGCGCGAACTAAGCGCCGAGTACCGCGCCATCAACGAAGCGACCAATGGCGAAACGCAAGGGTAGCAGCACGTTGCGACCGAAGCCACCGCAGCCGTCGCAGGCGCACTCGCGGTTGCGACGCACGCTACGAAACAATACCGGTCATGGACGCCGGCAACGACATTCTAGCCGTGGCTGGCGAGCGTGACCTGACAGGCAAAGACGCGGCCTTCGTCTGATGTGGGTCCATTGGCTGCCACAGAAAAGGGCCGGTTGCAGCCGGCCCTTTAGACGATAATACCTGCGTTGCCCGCGCTTCCGAAGTGTGACTAGCTGAGGAGCGGGTTCCGCGGCACAACCTGATTTTACCCAGTGAGGAGGCTCTTTTGCAGCCGCTCCACTGTTTATTTACATCTGGCACCCTCAAACAATCAGACGGCAGCCCGCACTCCTGAGAGCTGCCCCGCACCCCCGGCCATCACCTTACGGCAACAACCGGTGCTACTCCCCTACTTCCCAAATAGCGCACCCAGCAGACCGCGGCGTTTGGGCTTCTCCTCTCGGTAGGAACCCTCGACGGCGGCTGCAACCTGGCGCGGTTGCTCGCCGCCTCCACGGCGCACGATCTGGTATAGGAACGGCGATTTAACGTATTTGACCTCGATAGGCGTGGCGTGCACGGTGCTTTCACTCGACAGCACCACATTCGGGTTGAGCGGCGCCACCACATGCGTTTCGCGCTTGTCGCTAAACACCACCGCGGCCGCACGACCCGTCTGGCCGTTTACGGCAATGCGCACCTGCTCGCCATCGCGGCCATCCGTCGCCGGACGATCGACAAAGTAGACCGGCACCATCACTAGGCCGTCCTTATGCTTGCGGGCCTTGCGCGCCCAGGTGCGGATGCTCTTTTTATTGAGCCCCAGCACCGCCTCGGCATCGTTGCCGGCAATGTCGAGCGCCAGCTTATCAATGACCACCTGGTCCTTGGTAGACGCATCGACGGAGACAACGCGGAAGTCGCCTTCCTGCATGGCGGGATCGAACGGGCCGACCTTGGCAAAGTCCCACGGTTCCAAAATGCCCATGAGGCGAACGTCCAGGTAGTTTGCCCGCGGATATGCCCAGTCAAGCACCTCGTAGTACACCAAGGTCTCCTTGCTCATGCCCTTGCCCGGGAAGGACGCCATCATGCGCAAATCCGCGAGCGCCATGGGGAAGTAGAAGAGCATCATGTCATTTTGGATCGCATCTTCCACGTCGTGCCCGGCAAAGGCGTCGGGGTACTGGCGCACCAGCTGCAGTGCGTTGGCACGTGCCTGCTGCGGCGAGATTTCGCAGGGAATACCCTGCCCAGGTACATACTCCGCACCAACGCCCAAGGTCAGGCGCTTGCTAAACGTCCCCGGCTTGAGCAGGTCGGCAATGCCGATCTTGTTGCCGCAGGACGGGCACTCAAACACACGCTGCGTTGACTCGCCCTCAAAGGACGCTCCACAGAAGGGGCAGGGAATGCTCACGTGCGTGGCTTCTTGGAACTCCTGCGCCGTGCCGCGGTCCTCCCACAGCAGATGCTCCAGAACCGACTGATTGCGCCAGTGTGAATTAAAGAAATACCAGTCCGGGTCCTCCGGGCGCTCGAGTTGCGACACATGGGTGAGCTTAAGCAGCCCATCGACAACCGTCAGCGGCGTATGGCGAATGCCCAGGGCGCTCTTGGGCTCCCCCGCATCGGCCTGCCACGGAACGACCGTGCCGCAATAGGCGCACTCAAAACTGCGTTTAGCCTGGTGTGAGTACATAGGGCCGCCGCAGTTTTGGCATTTAATGGCAAACATCTCGTCCATGGATACATCCTCCTTTGCGCAGGGGCTGTCGACATTAAGTATGTCGGGCAGGCAAGCACATGACCATACCCATGTGGCCCAAAATGGAGCACCTGGTCGGACAAGAAGGGCCGCTCGTTAGCTCCAGCAGACCATTGCTGCATTTTCTGAGCATCGGCGCACGGTGCGCCCATGCGAGCTACACTATCCCCTTAACCATGATTGTGAGGACGATTGCCATGCTATTTGTAAATCGGCTGGTACATACGCTTGTTCCCGGCAGCGAGGACGAGCCGGTCGATACGGCTTGCCGTACCAACGCAGGCTTTGCCGCAAGTCTCATCTGCATCGGCCTCAACATCACGCTGTGCCTGGCTAAGGGCATCGCGGGTCTGCTCGCCGGCTCCGTCTCGCTTGTCGCCGATGCCTTCAACAACCTCTCCGATGCGTCGAGCAACATTGTGAGCCTGCTCGGATTCCGCCTTGCCAGCCGCCCGGCAGACGAAGGCCACCCCTATGGCCACGGCCGCTACGAATACCTCGCCGGCCTGTTTGTCGCCGTCCTCGTTTGTGCCGTCGGCATCAACCTGGCGCTCGAGTCCGTTACCAAGATCATCAAGCCCTCCCCCACCGCTTACACGCTCGTTTCCCTTGCGGCACTGGCTACATCCATGCTCGTTAAGCTCTGGATGGCCGCGTTCAACCGCACGTTGGGTGATCGCATCGACTCGGAGACGCTCATCGCCACGGCACAGGACTCCAAGAATGACGTCATCACCTCGGGCTCGGTCTTGGCGGCGGCGCTTATTTCGCAAGCGACCGGCTTTGATCTCGACGGCTGGGCAGGCCTGGGCGTGGGCATCTTCATTTGCATCAGCGGCATGGGCCTGGTGCGCGACGCCATCAGCCCGCTGTTGGGGCAAGCGCCCGACCCCAAGCTCGTCCAGGAAATCCGCGACAGGATCATGTCATACCCCCAGGTTCTAGGCACGCACGACCTCATGGTGCATGACTACGGCCCCGGCCGTCAGTTTGCCAGCGCACACGTGGAAATGCCCGGCGAGGGCGATGCCTTTGAGCACCACGAGATTCTGGACACCATCGAACACGACATCAAACGCCAGATGGGCATTGGCATTACGCTGCACTGCGACCCCATTGCAACAACCGGTGACGACCTGCGCGGCTGGGTAAAGCGCGGCGTAGCGCAGATCGACCCTGCGCTTTCCATCCACGACCTGCACGAGCACGACGGCTTTGTTTCGTTTGACCTGGTGCGTCCCGACGGCTTTGACATATCCGACGAGGAGCTACTGGAGCTCGTCACGCGCATCGTGCACGAGCGCCGGCCCGATGCATCATGCGTCGTTACGTTTGACTCGGGCTTTAGCTCGCCCGACCGTCCGGCAGAGCAGCTGTAGCCCGCTTAACAGCTAGTTACCCTGTGCGCCCGAAATGCCGTTTTGCAGAGCGTCCCAGGCATTGGTAGCCATATCGCCCAGATTCTGAGCAGTATCACCCAGGTTTTGTGCCGTATCGCCCAGCTCTTGCGCCTTATCTCCCAACTCCTGCGCCTTGTTGCTCAAGTCCTCCAGCGTATTGGAGCTCGAGCTGTCGGTACCGCTTTGGCCGCCGGACGAGTTGCCATAGCTGTTCTTGTGCGTGAGCTGAATCTCCAGGTTGCCGTTGTCGTTATAGTAGGCATTCGTAACAACCCAGTTGGAATCGATGACGGGCGTTGAGCCATCGTCGGTCAGAATCACGGCGTTCGAAAGGTCGGCTCCGCGCGACTTGAGGAGCTTCTTGGCGTTGGACCAGTACTGTCCCGGGATATCGCTCAGGTCGACGGCAGCAGACTGGGTGGTCTCGGCCTGCTCGGTCGTGGCATCGGTCGTGGCGCCCCGCTTGTTGAGCATGCCCGACACGATGGCGAACACGATCGACAAGGCAAAGAAGATCGCCAGCACAATCAGGATTTTCTTGATCACGCTCGACGAACGCGACGGTGCCTTCTCCTCGTCCTCACCATACTGCGGAATCGATTTGGGATACTCGCGATACGGCTGGCACGCATGCGGATCGCGCGACTCATAACGAGACTGGACCTGCGCCGTACGCGGCATATACGTCGTCTGCTGAGGCTGCGGAATGGGATTATGCGGCAGGTTGTTATAAGCATCTGTCGCCGCATTGCCATACGGGTCCGGCGCCGCATTGTCATACGGGTCCTGCGGTGCATAATCAAACGGATCCCGTGGTGTATCGCCGTAGCCTATAACCCGTGTGGGTTCGGCAGACGTCTGCGTCGCGGCGGGGTCGGTATAACCGGGGTTGGAAACAACGCGAGTCGCATCGGCGCTATCGCCAGCCTGTGCGGAGCCATATCCGCCCATCACGGTCGTCTTGTCCTGGTCCATGCAACGTTTCCTTTCCGTCGCCTGCAAGCATCAAGTTATCCATGCATTCTACCCGCGCAAAAGCCTATGATGGGCAAAGCCCGCCGGTATCTACAAGACATGCG
>CABRFA010000034.1 GCA_902470065.1 uncultured Collinsella sp. | reverse complement strand
GTGGTGATCTCGATCGAGGACTCGGGCGTGTACTCCTGCTCAAAGGGGCCAGTCGCCTGGGCGCCATAGACCGACTTGCCGTCGACCTTGACCTCAATCCACGCGGTCTTTCCCTTGGCAACGGAGACTTCGACCTTCGTGGCCTCGTTCTCTTCCTTCTTGGCCGTCGTCTTGGTAGCGTCCGAATCAGTCGACTCATCCGTCGCCTCATCGGTGTCTTCGTCCTCGTCGACCGTTTCGGTCTTCTTGGAAGACTTCTTAGTCGTTGTCTTGGTGGCAGTGGGCGTCTCGGGCGTGGTCTCGGGCGCCGAAGATGCGCAGCCGCGCAGAAGCACCACGATGAGCACAATCAACAGCAGCGCAACGGCACCGATGCCGGCGTAGACGATACGCGGATCGAGCCCGTTGTTTTGAGGAGTACGTGATCCGCCGCGTCCACGATTGGAACTGCTGCGGCCGCCTCCCTGAGGCATACGACCACGATTGCTATCGGAACGGCCGCGATAGCCACCCTGGCCCTGAAGGCTGCGCTGACCCGAGCGGGGCGCAAGTTCACCGCGGCCTTGATAGCCACGCTGGCCCGAACGCGGAGCCGAAGAGCGCTGGCCATACGGCTGTGATTGAGAGCGAAGACGCGGCGTCACCTGCGTGGTATCGGCGTCCGCATAGCCTCCGCGAGAACGTCCGGCGGAGGCACCACGGTAACCGCGATCGGAATAGCCGCCGTCGCCGTAGCCGGCACGAGGGTCACGCGCCACGCCGCGGGCAGCGGGAAGTGCACGGTCCTCGGGCATCGGCGTGCTGCGGAACCGGTCACGCTGTGAGCGAATCTCCTCGCCCGAACCCGTCTCGGTAATATAACCGGCCTGCTGAGGACGCTGTCCATAGCGGGTCGAACGACCGCCCTGAACCATCAGGAAGCGCCCGTTATCGACCGAGGAACGCGAATTAACGTAGCCGGCGGCGTCCTGAAAACGACCGCCCTGCTGCGACGTCTCGCGTTCGTAAGCCATCAGGTCGTCAAAGTAGGCATTGACGACCTCGCGCGGATTGAGGCCCAAAAAGCGAGCATAGCTCGAAATCATGCCCTGCGCATAGCCGCGCGGCGGCATCGAAGCAAAGTTACCGGTCTCGAAAAACTCGATGATCTGCGGCCTGATTTTGATGGTGTTGGCGACCTGCTGAATGGAAAGGCCCATTCGGCGACGCTGCTCAAGCAGCATGTCACCAAAGCGTGCAGCCATCAGAATCCTCCAAACTCACGATCTTCACGTGCCATCTCGGCGTCGACAGATTCCAGCGCGGCAAGACCCTCTTCGTCCAGCAGAACCTCGCGCGGCTTGGAACCGTCGGGCGGGCCGACGACACCCTTTTCTTCCAGCATGTCCATAATACGCCCGGCACGCGCATAGCCAACCTTCAGACGACGTTGCAAGCCAGATGTGGAGCCAAGCTGCGATTCCACCACAATATGGGCGGCTTCCCAAATGAGCGGATCATCGTCTTGCGGCTCGGCGACTCCGGTGCGGACAATACCGCCGCCACCCGCCATGGACATAGAAGCGGGCGCCACGGCGGACAGGATCTCCTCGTGGTAGTCGGGCTCGCTCTGCGACTTGACGAACTCGACAATCTCGTTGATTTCGTCATCCGAGACAAAGCAGCCCTGGATACGGCGAGGCTTGCCCCAGTCGACCTTGGAGAACAGCATGTCGCCCAAACCGGTGAGCTTTTCGGCACCCATCTGGTCGATGATGACGCGCGAGTCGATGCCCGTGGCGACATTAAAGGCGATGCGGTTGGTGATGTTGGCCTTGATAAGGCCCGTCACCACGTTTGAGCTGGGACGCTGCGTGGCCACGATAAGATGAATACCGGCGGCACGGCCCAGCTGTGCAATACGCACGATCGAGGCCTCGACATCCTTACCGGCAACCATCATCAGGTCCGAGAGCTCATCAATGATGATGACCAAGTAGGGCATCTTTTGCGGCGGGTTGTCGTAATGCTCAAACTCGCCGGCGGCCTGCTTTTCGTTGTAGGTCGAGATCTTACGAACGTTAAGGCGCTCGAAGACCTTCAGGCGACGCTCCATCTCGGACACGGCCCATTGCAGAGCGCTCGCGGCCTGCTTGGGCTCGGTCACCACGGGCACATAGAGATGCGGCAGACCGTTATAGCCCGCAAGCTCGACGCGCTTGGGGTCGACCATGATCAGGCGAACATCCTCGGGAAGAGCGCGCATGAGCAGGGTCGTGATGATGGAATTGATCATCACCGACTTACCAGAACCGGTCGTACCGGCAATAAGCAGGTGGGGCATCTTGGCGAGATCGGCGACAACCGGCGTGCCCTCGGCATCGCGGCCGATGGCGAGCTCGAGCGGACCGCCCTTCACATAGGGCAGAACGTCGCCCAGGTTGACGTTCTGGCGCTTGCGGTTGGGAATCTCGATGCCCACGAGCGAGGTGCCGGGGATCGGGGCAAAGATACGTACCGACTGGGCAGCGAGCGAAAGCGCGATATCGTCCTCGAGGCTCGAAATCTTGCTCACGCGCTCGCCCTCGCCAGGTTGCAGCTTAAAGGTCGTCACCGTGGGGCCGGCGATCCAGCCGACCACGCGGGCACTACGACCAAACTCCAGTAAGGTGGACTGAAGAGACTCGGCAGTCTGTTCCAGCTCCTTGTCCGAAGACGCGGAGGACGCCGACTGCGGGTTGGCATGCAGGATCTCGAGCGGCGGAAGCTTGAGGCCGTCCTCTTCTTCGCCCTCGTTATCTGCGGAGCCGCCGTCCGCTCCCCCATCCCTAGCCGCAGCCGATCCGACAGCACTCGAGGCAGGCGCATCGGCAACCTTGGTATGCTTCAAGAAGTCGGGAATCTGAGGTGCAGCCGAGACAGGATTCACGGCAAACGGCGGCTCGGACTCGTCGATCTTATCGGGGTCGTCTTCCATCGAAAGCTGACCGGTTACCTGGTCGCGCTTTGCATGGCGGCGCGGCAGCAAAGTTGTCTTTGCGGTCTCAATCGGAGCCTCGTCATCCTCGTCATCGCCTTCGGTGAGCTCAATCTCGCTATCGGACCAAGACGGGTCGGGCTCACTCGTATTGAGCTTAGGCGCAGCCTTGCCCTTCTTGGCATGGCGGCGCGGCAGCAGCGTCGTCTTAGCACGCTCGGCCTCCACGGCATCGGACACGTCGACAAACGGATCCTCGTCCTCATCGTCATCGTCCAAAACCGGGTCCGCATCGTTGCCCATCACCGTAGTCACGGCCATATCGGAGCCCTTTTGACGAAGAATGCTCAGGTGCGGACGGGCAACGCCGGGCACCGACAGGGCTTCGTCGTCACCCCACGGGCTCGCGTTGACGTCGGCACGACGGCGCTCGGCAAAATCGGCCGCACGGTCGCGAGCAGAGCGCAGCACGCCACCCACCGAAAAGCCGATGATAACCAGGCCCACGACGACAAGGCCCAGCAGGACCACCATCGCGATAGGCTTTCCCAGGGCATTCTGCAGCGCACTCGCAATAAACGCACCGATGTAGCCACCCGAGGCGGACAGATTTTGCGGCGTGAACATAAGGTCACACGAGTCGCTCGTACCCGGCACCATCAGCGATAGAATGGAGACGACGGCGATAAAGACCACGGCGCCGCCCGCGACCGAGCGAATGTTGAGCGGCGAGTCCTCGCCTAAAAAGAGCGTGGCGGCAAACAGCAAGATGACGATCGGCAGCACATAGGCACCCAGACCAAAGCCCAGGTGGTAGAAACCGGCAACCGCAGCCGTAACGGGTGCAGTCGCCGGCGAAATCACAGCAATGAAGGACGCAATCGCCAAAACGGCGATGACCACGCCGGCGATATCGCGGTTGGCCGAGGGCTCGACCAAGGGCTCAAAATCGTCAAAGTCCGCCTCGTGGCCCTTATTGGCACGAAGATGGGAACCGGCACCCTTAGCAGATGCCGGTTGGTTATTGGCCTTATTGCCTTTGGCGTTTTGTGCAGATCCGCGCGCCAAACTAAACCTCCATGACGACCGGGATGATCATCGGACGGGTGCGCGTACGGCTCCAAATAAAGTTGGAGAGCGAATCGCGCACGGCCTTGCGAATGGCATCGGAGCCGCTGCTCGTAAAGCTGAACTTGCCCTTCTCGATCGTCTTCATGATGGACGCGGAGACATCCTCGGAGAACTGGTCGTCGATGGCAAACGAGACGCCGCGGCCCGAGAACTCGATGGCCTCGATCTTCTTGTGCTTGAGCGAGACGATAGCAACGGCCGTGACCATGCCGTCGTTGGCGAGCTTCTGGCGATCGCGCAGGACGATGGGGTCGGTATCGCCGATACGCAGGCCGTCGACGTAGACGACGCCGGACTCGACGGGCGTACCGCGCTTGACGATACCGCCGCGCATCTCGAGCGTGTCGCCGTTATCGAGGATAAAGATATGATCGTCCTTGATGCCCATCTTGCGGGCCAGCTGGGCATGGGCGCGCAGATGCACGGCCTCACCGTGAACCGGCATAAAGTACGTGGGCTTGGCCATGGCCATCAGGAGCTTGAGCTCCTCCTGGCTACCGTGACCGGAGACGTGGACGAGAGCGCGGTTCTTATCCCACACGTCGCAGCCGAGCTTGGCCAGGCTGTTGACGACCTGCTGGACGGCCTTCTCGTTGCCGGGAACGGGAGTTGCCGAGAGGATGACGGTATCGCCCTCGTGGATGGAGAGCGTCTTGTGCTCGCCATTGGCCATGCGGGACAGGGCCGACAGCGGCTCGCCCTGCGAACCGGTGCACATGACGACGATCTTGTCGTCGGGCAGGTTATCGATATCGAAGGCATCAATGATATCGGCATCGTCGATGTTGAGGTAGCCCAGCTCGCGCGCGACGCGGGTGTTGGTGAGCATGGAGCGACCGGTCACAACGACCTTACGGCCGCACTTGCGGGCGGCATCGCAGATCTGCTGCAAACGATGGATATGGCTCGAGAACGACGCGACGAACACGCGACCCGGGGCGTTCTTGATGGCGTGCAGCAGATTGGGACCAACCTCGGCCTCGGACTTGGTAAAGCCGGGAACCGTGGCATTGGTGGAGTCGGAAAGCAGCAGGTCGATGCCCTGCTTGGCAAAGCGGCTGATAGCGGCGTAGTCGGGCGTGACGCCGTCGATGGGCGTCTGGTCGAGCTTAAAGTCGCCGGTGTGCATAACGGTGCCCTGATTGGTGCGAATGAACACGCCCAGAGCGCCGGGGATGGAGTGCGTCATCGAGAAGAAGTCGAGCGAGATGCCACCCAGATTGACGTGGCTGCCGCCCTTGACCTCACGGAACTTGGGCGCGCGGATGCGGAACTCAGAAAGCTTGCCCTCGATAAAGCCAAGCGTCAGCTTGCTCGAGAAGATGGGCACCTTGTTGTTGAGGTCCTGCAGCAGATACGGAAGCGAACCGGTGTGGTCCTCGTGGCCGTGGGTGACGACGATACCGCGGAGCTTTTCCTCGTTCTCCAAAACATAGGTGTAGTCGGGAAGCACCAGGTCGATACCGGGCTGGGAGTCATCCGGGAACATGAGACCGGCGTCGACGAGCACCATGTCGTCGCCGCACTCGAAGACCGTCATGTTCTTGCCGATGCCGTCAAGGCCGCCGAGCGGAATGATCTTCAAAGGAGATGATTTTTTAGCTGCCATAGGTTCGTGTGGTTTCCTTTCTTCGAAACGGGTCTGGAACAACCGACGGGGCGCTTCTGGCAAACCGACCGCCGGGAACGTACAAACATGCATCACAGAGTCGACGCAGTAACCACAGTATGATACCCATTTGCACAACAACAGACCACCCATGCATCAAAGCCCCATCTGAACC
>CABRFA010000033.1 GCA_902470065.1 uncultured Collinsella sp. | reverse complement strand
AAAAAAGTGCTTGCACAGTTCTCGAATCATAGGTTATTATCTTCCTCGTTGAACGCGCGGGTCCAACAAAACGAACCGTGAATCAACAACATAGCATGTCGGAGTGGCGGAATTGGCAGACGCGCTAGCTTGAGGTGCTAGTGACCGCTTTTTTGGTCATGCGGGTTCAAGTCCCGCCTCCGACACCATCGCATTTGAGAAGCCTCTTCGGAGGCTTTTTTGTTACCGATAGACGGTGGGGTCCACGATGGAAACGCTTGAACGCAACGAGTGGGCAGACGTTGCCCAACTAGTCGAGATCACGAGCGATGCTGTCATCATCTGCGAGCTCGACGGAACCATTCTGCATGTGAATAATCGCTTACTTGGTTTGATGTGCGAAGAACGCGCCGATGTCGTCGGTGGAGATGTTAAAGACGTCCTGTATTCGTCCGCTTTTGAACGTGCGACGGAACATCGTCTGCCATTTGAAACTGATGGCTCCGAGAGCGAACTGATGCTCAAGCTGAGTGACGGCTCCTTTATCCCCGTCTTGGTTCGTGCAGGCTCCGTAACGCCTCCACGCATCTTTGGGCGCCGAGCGCCACGCGTCCTGGTGGCACTTCACAGTATCGAGGAGCAGTATTCTCACGACCGTCAACTCAAGCGTGCGTTATCGGAGCTCAGAGTGGCGAACAAGCGTCTCTCAGGCACGCTCTCGGTCATTATGAGCACTGTGGGCTCCGATGAGTTACCCAGTCTGCTTGATACCGTTTTAAACCAACTTGTAGGAACGCTCGATGCTTCGGGTGCCGCTATCTATTTTTCTGAGAGCGGCGGTTTTAAGCTTCGCGGTGTCTCCAAGGAGCTGCACGACAGCTACCTGCCCGAGTTTTTGCCGTATGGCGCTGGCATTCCGACGTATGTTCTTCGCGAGTCGCGTGCCTGTCGCTTGTCGATTCAGCAGGACCTTGAGGGCGATAGGGCCGCCTCCGGTATGTTCATGGACCTGGATAATCGTTCTAAGCACCTGTTGCGCATGCAGGATATGCCTCCGTACCGCAGCGAGATCTGTCTTCCCGTTTTTTACGGTACGCAGATCCTTGGCGTGTTGGAAGTTGGTTGGAAACGCCCCCAGGCACCGCTCGCCTATGACGTTAATGTACTTGAGGTCATTTGCGATTACCTGTCTATCCAGCTGGTCGGAATGGCATCGAGCCTTCGCTCTCGTCGCACGGCCGAGCTTGGCCGCTCGCTCAATGTCTTACGTGATGAGCTGTTTACCTTTCTAGACGATTCCGCCGCGGCTACCCAGGCGGTATCGTCCGAGATCTGCAATATGCTCAACTGCCATTTTTGCCCTGTTGAGTATGACGCCAGTCTGGACTCCTATGTCATAGATTTTGAAGGCGGCAGTCGCGTTGCTTTGCCGGACGATCCCGAGAAGCTTTTCTTTTCTACGACGGCGCCGGCGGCACGTCTGGGAGCTGGCCCTGATGGCTTTGGGGCATCTGTTTTGGGCGGCACGAGTGCCGAGGACCTTAAGCACGTCCGTATAACTCGCGTTGATGAATCGATGCCTATGGGAGGCTGGCTTAGGACGCATGGTCTGCCTTGCCAGGGTCTCTACGTCGACTTCGGCATCGAGGCGGGGCGCCCGCGCTCTGAGGGTGATGGCAAGCACAGCAACGACGCGATTGTTCCTGCTTCTGTTGCGAAGGGCCCGACGACGCGCGCACTGCTGCTTCGTGATGGCAGCCAAGAGCCGATTGATGACCTTGAATATGACTACTTGGTGCACTTGGCGCATGACTTTGAACTGATCTACGAAGGCGAATCTCAAAAGCGCGAGGAGCGCCATATCGCTCAGACCCTCCAGATCGGCATGAGAAATTCCCTGGGGGATGTTCCGGGTATCGCAACCGATTCGGTATACCTGTCGGCCACGAACTCGGCGTTGGTCGGCGGCGATTTCTATACGCTCATCCGACTTCCCGACGACTGCGCCGTCATGATTCTGGGTGATGTGTCTGGCAAAGGCATTGAGGCCGCATCGATGTCCGCGCTCGTCAAGACGGCCCTGACGGCCTATGCCTGGGAGGGTGCGGGGCCCGCCCGCATGGCACGCTCCCTTAACAGCATGCTCATGGGCTTTTCGAGGGTCGAGACGTTCGTGACGGCCTTTATCGCCAAGATTGACCTTAAAGCCGGACGCGCAACGTATTGTTCGGCGGGCCATCCTCCGACCATGGTCATCAGGCCAGAGTCGATGCCGCTGGGTGGCGGCGAGGCCCGTGGGGGAGAGGTCGAACTGCTTGGATGCCAATCGGGCGTAATCGGCGCATTCGAAGGCATGGTGTACGAGACGGGTGCCTTTACTTTCGCCCCCGGCGATATGCTCTTTATGTATACGGATGGAACGATTGAGGCCCGTGACCGCACCGGAGCGTTCTTTGGCGAGCAGCGCTTGCGCGATCTTCTGCTTTCTGTTTCGGCGGAGGGCGTGTCGGGCATTTGCGGCAAGGTCTTGGGCGAGCTTGATCGATTTACCGATTCGGCGCTGGACGATGACATTGCATTGGTGTCCCTTGAGTTTTTACGGGGTCGTTCATAGACGACGCTGGGCGGGTTGAATCCGCACGGTTGGGGAAACGAATGCATCGAGTGGGCTTTTTTGGGGAACCATGGTCGTATGAATGAGTGGAATGACATAGCGGTTTTGACGCCACCGGGTGATGTCGACATCGCATCGGTGCCGGTGCTGCGCCGACGGTTGGATAATTTGATCGACCGGGGCGTGCGTCGTGTTGTCATCAATTGCCAGGCCGTGGGCTTTATCGACTCGACAGGTTTGGCGTTTTTGCTTACACGTGCCAGAGAGCTCATGAGGCGAGAGGGCCTGCTTTCGCTTGTTAACGCCTCCGATGAGGTTATTCGCTTTTTGGAGATTGCCCGACTTGTCGACATCCTGCATGTTGCGGGTCCGGCACGGGAGTCTATTCCCGCCATTCCGGTGGGGGAGCTGCCTCGCTGGAGCAAGAGCGTCGAGGTCCGTCAAGGTATCGAGAACCTTCCATACTACCGACATCGCATCGCCGAACTCCTCGAATCGCTTCCGTTGCGCCGTGACGAGCGCTACGATGTCGCATTGGCGTCGGGGGAGGCGCTGGGTAATGCCTATGACCATGCGGGCGGTATCGGGTGCGTCCTGACGGTTCAGGCCTATGGCGATCGCGTTGTGGTCGAGGTACTTGATCGAGGTGCCGGCTACTCTATCGATGAAACGAGCGAACCGGTCGCATCTGAGGAGCGCGGCCGTGGTATCAAGCTTATGCGTATGCTCGTCGATAACGTGGAGGTTGCTCGTCGTACAGACGGCGCCGGCACGCGTGTGCAGATGGTGAAGCTGTTTAACGGAGCGCCGGAATCGTGTGCCTAGCCAATCGCTTTAGCGCGTTTAGCTACCACGAACATGCGGCAGGCAATTTTTTTGAAAAAAGTACTTGCGTCTTTTGGACAACTCGCGTAAATTAATAACCCGCAAGCGGACATGGCTCAGTTGGTAGAGCACAACCTTGCCAAGGTTGGGGTCGCGGGTTCGAGCCCCGTTGTCCGCTCCATTGCATTTCCGGACCGTTTAGGCGGTCCTTTTTCGGCGAAGTGGCCAAGTGGTAAGGCAGAGGCCTGCAAAGCCTTTACCCCCGGTTCGAATCCGGGCTTCGCCTCCAGGCAACATCCGGGCGCTCCGGCGCCCGTTTTGTTTTACATATGCGGACATGGCTCAGTTGGTAGAGCACAACCTTGCCAAGGTTGGGGTCGCGGGTTCGAGCCCCGTTGTCCGCTCCAAACGCAGCAGCCCGACTACTACTGTAGCCGGGCTTTTTCGTACCCATCGCATGGGCTTGAACCCGAGAGGGAGCGAGCGTTTTGGGGCGTGGCTGTGGCGTTGTTTGTCGTGGATGTCAGCTTTGGGCGTATCATCGTGGGCATCTCGCAAAACCTCGTTGCAAGGGAGATTCATCCCATGGCTACAGAAAAGTCCTCTTCGCGCTCATGGATGTCCGATGCCGCGATTTATCAGATCTACCCGCGCTCGTTTAAGGACTCGACTGGTTCGGGTTTGGGCGATATCGCGGGCATTACCCAGCAGATGGACTATCTTGAGCGGCTGGGTATCGAGGCCATCTGGCTGAGCCCGTTTTACCCATCGCCTCTTGTCGATGGTGGCTATGATGTGGCGGACTACTGCGATGTCGATCCACGTCTCGGCTCGCTTGACGACTTCGATGACATGACCGCTGCGGCTCACGCGTGCGGCATCAAGGTCATCGTCGACATCGTGCCCAACCATTCATCCAACCAGCACCCGTGGTTCAAAACCGCTCTTGCCGCTGGCCCCGGATCGCCCGAGCGCGCTCGTTATATCTTCCGCGATGGTCGCGGCGAGCACGGCGAGTTGCCTCCCACCAATTGGAATGCCAACTTTGGCGGCCCCGCCTGGACGCGTGTTGCGGACGGTCAGTGGTATCTGCACATGTTTACGCCCGAGCAGCCGGACTTTGACTGGTCATGCCCCGAGGTTCGCGCGTTCTTTTGCGACGTCCTGGCGTTTTGGAGCGATCGAGGCGTCGATGGCTTTCGCATTGATGTGGCACACGGTCTCGCCAAGGATCTCGACCGCGATGACCTCGACCGGTGGCATCTCGCCGAGGGCGATGACATGGTTGACGACGGCACCCATCCGCTGTGGGATCGCAACGAGGTTCACGAGATCTATCGCGAGTGGCGCCGCGTGTTCGACCGCTATAACCCGCCGCGCAGCGCCGTTGCCGAGGCGTGGGTGCTGCCTGAGCGCCAGTATCTTTACGCGCCCCAGCGAGCTTGGCCAGACATTTAACTTTGAGTTCGCCAAGGCCACTTGGACCTATGATGACATGCACGCTGCAATCGAGGAGGGCTTGAAGGCAGCCATCGAATCCGATTCCGCCTCGACCTGGGTACTCTCCAACCACGACGTGCCGCGCGTGGCGACACGCTATGCCCTGCCGCAAATCAAGGCGACGCGCTACCATCAGATTGCGCTCGACTGGCTCTTACGCGACGGGTCGTCTTATGACGAGGACCGTGAACTCGGCGAGCGCCGCGCGCGGGCGGCCCTTTTGCTTGAGTTGGCACTTCCGGGCTCGGCGTACGTGTATCAGGGTGAGGAGCTCGGCCTTTTTGAGGTGGCTGACATCCCGTGGGCTGTACTCGAAGATCCCACTGCGACCAATACACACGGACCGAAGCACGAGAAGGGGCGCGACGGCTGTCGTGTGCCCCTGCCGTGGGTGGCAGCGGACGATCCCACGCAGGGCGGATCGTTTGGGTTTTCACCGGCGGACGCCGATGCGGCGCCCCATCTGCCACAGCCTGCATGGTTTTCCGATTACGCTGCCGATAGGGAAGAAGCGGACCCGACATCGATGCTTGCGCTCTATCGTGACGCCCTCTGGCTGCGGCGCAAGCTGCGCGGGTGCGCCAACGATCTTGCGTGGCTCGATCTTGACGGGCGCACTGGCCTTGCGGATGGTGCCGAGGGCACTGAGGGCGGCGTCATCGCCTATCGCCGCGACAGCGGCTGGGCGTGTGTGACGAACTTCGGCGCAGCACCCGTGGAGCTGCCGGCGGGTAGGGTTCTGCTCACCTCATCACCTCTTGTAGACGGTAGGCTCGCGCAGGACAGCTCTGCCTGGATCATGCTCGGTGAGATATAGGGGCCTCTTGCGGCGAGTTTGCGGTTGCCCGCGCCTTCCGTGGCGGCCGATGTCTTCGCGGGGTTCGCGAGGGCGTCGCAAAACTTTTCAAAAAAAGTTCTTGCATAGGATGCAGGCATCACGTAAGATTAATCCTCGTAAGCGGACATGGCTCAGTTGGTAGAGCACAACCTTGCCAAGGTTGGGGTCGCGGG
>CABRFA010000032.1 GCA_902470065.1 uncultured Collinsella sp. | reverse complement strand
GTCATGCCGAAATGGCGCGAAGCACGCGGTTGACAAAACTATAGAGACACGTCCCTAATTAGCTACTTGGGCTCGGTCGATGTCCATGCTGGCGATCAGGTTGATGTTGGTGTTGAGGAGGTCGGGGAGGACGACGTCGCCCATGCGGATGGGGGCGTTGACGATTAGGCCTCGGATGAGGGCCATGGCTTGGGCGTGGAGTGCCAGCGGGATGGCTTCGGCCGTGCGCACGGGGAGCAGGGCTTCATCGCCGCCGGAGGCGGCCACGGTCGTCGTGAGCACGCGCATGGGGCAGGTGAGCTCCTGATGCGCGAACTTATCGCCGCGCGGGCAGTTGTTGCCGGTTGCGGAGCGCACTTCCACCACGGCGCCATTGGCGTCGCGCTCTACCTCTACGGTCAGAAGGCATTCGGATGGGCAAGTGGTGCAGTTGAACTGCAACGTCTCGGTCACTTTCATGCTCATGAGCTATGCCTCCTCGACGGGATCGACGGATAGGACAATCTCGCTGACGCCTAGGTTGAGTGCGCGTTGAATCACCTTTGCCGGCAGCGGGAAGCTCTCCATAACGCTTGGCTTAAACGCGCGGACCTTGCCTGCGAATAGCTCCTCGTTGCCTGCCAGAATGCGCACGCGGGCGGCGTCGACCGGCCGGCGTACACGGAAGTTGAGTTTGGTGAGCGCCATGGCCGTAATGCGTCCCGGCAGCGCGTAGCCCGCGATACCGGCAGGGGAGACCGTGAGTTCGCAGCCAGGCGTCACACCCGCGCCGCCACCCAGCGCCCACGCCGCCGCAGCTGCGCCAGCCCCCTCGGACTCGGTCGTCACGTTGTCGGCCAGGTCGTGCACGTGCAGGACGTTGCCGCAGGCAAAGATGCCCGGCACGCCCGTCTGCAGACTCTGGTCCACCACGGCGCCGCGCGTGCGTGGGTCAAGCTCCACGCCCGCGGCAACCGAAAGCTCGTTCTCGGGAATTAAGCCCACCGAAAGCAGCAGTGTGTCGCACGGAACAATGCGCTCCGTCCCGGCAATGGGCGCCAGGTGCTCGTTAACCTGGCTCACCTCGACGGCCTCCACGCGGTCGTGGCCGATCACGCGTGTGACGGTGGTGGACAGGTGCAGCGGAATGCCAAAGTCGTCCAGGCAGTTCTTGACGTTGCGGCGCAGACCGTTGGCGTACGGCATGAGCTCGTACACGCCCTCGACCGAAATCCCCTCGAGCGTGCAGCGACGTGCCATGATCAGCCCGATATCGCCCGAACCCAAAATGACGGCGCGCGAGCCGGGCTTGAGGTTTTCGATATTGATGTATCGCTGCGCCAGGCCGGCCGTAAACACGCCGGCGGGACGACTGCCGGGGATCTTGATCTCGCTGCGCGTGCGCTCGCGGCACCCCATGGCAAGGACAACCGCGCGTCCGGTGAGCCGCAGCATGCCGGCAGGGCTCATGAGCGCGACGGTATGGACCGCGGTGTCTTCCGTAGGCTCGCCTGAATCAATCCCAATCACCATGCTGTTCAGGAACAGCGCAATGTCGGTTGCGTGCACCTGGTCGATAAAGCGCTGCGCGTATTCGGGACCGGTGAGCTCCTGTTTAAAGTGCGACAGGCCAAAGCCGGGGTGGATGCACTGGCGGAGGATTCCGCCCAGGTGCTGCTCGCGCTCCACGATGGCCACGCGCGCTCCGGCCTTATGAGCGGCCAGCGCGGCCGCCATGCCGGCAGGTCCGCCGCCGATAACGACCACGTCGAAGGCTTGCGTTTGTACGGCTTCTACGACGCCGCAATCAATCGCGCTCGATTTGAATTCCGCCATTCTAGTGCACCCCCTTCAGCGGTCCCTCAACCAACCAAGATCCAGCATCCTCTAACAGCACCTCGCTAGGGTCGCAGCCCAACTCGCGGGCAAGAATCGCCACCACACGGCTCTGACAAAAGCCGCTTTGGCACCGGCCCATGCCCGCACGACAGCGGCGCTTGACGCCCTCGACCGAAACTGCGCCCGGCTGGTGTCGGATCGCGGCCACAATCTCGGCCTCGGGCACTGTCTCGCAGCGGCAGACGATTTGTCCCCACGCGGGGTCGGACTCAATCAGCTTCTCCTTGCGCGCGAGCGGTACGCGGTCAAAGTCGTCCGGCGCGCGGCGAATTGGGTTCCAGTCCTCCCGCTCGTGCAGCTCCACGCCCGCCTCACGCATCACAAGCTCCATGCGCTCGGCAATGGCCGGCGCGCTTGCCACGCCCGGCGACTGAATGCCCGCGGCCTGGAACAGTCCCGACACCACGGCTGACTGCCCAATAAAGAAGTCGTTCGTTCCCTGAATGACCGGACGCCCGCCGGCAAATGCGCGTACTACTCGGCGCGTATCCAGATCGGGCACCAGCTTTCGCGCGCCGGTCAGCAGCGCGTTCACATCGCTCGCATAGGTCTGCGTATCGCCTGCCTCGCGCACGGTGGCCGTGGCGGTGATCACGGTGTTGCCATGCACGGTGCCCGTCACGATAACGCCCTTCGATATCGGCGTCGGTACGGGGTAGAGCGGCATAAGCGTGCGCGGCTCCTTGTCCAGCACCACGATGTTGCCCTGACGCCAGACCATCTGGAACTCCTCGGCGCCCGCCATATGCGAGATGTTCGCGGCGCCGTTGCCCGCGGCGTTGATCAGGTAGCGGCAGCGCACGTTGCCAGCGGGGGTCGCCAGCGTAAAGCGCGCGTCGTCGCCCGAGCCCGCGACTTCAATCGCTTCCACCGGAGCGGACCGCATAAACGTCACCCCGTTGGCCACGGCGTTTTCCAGCGCGGCGATGGCAACCTCAAACGGGTCGACAAACCCAGTCGAGGGGCACCACAACGCGCACGTCGCCTTATCGCTCGCGCGCGGTTCCAGCTCGTGGATGTGGTCGGGACGGATAATCGACAGCTCGGGTACGCCGTTGGCCAGGCCATTCTGGCGCAGCTTCTCCAGGTGCGCGTGATCTTCGTCGTTAAACCCCAGCACCATCGAACCGGTGCGGCAAAACAAAAATCCGAGCTCCTGGGCCCAGGTGCCATACAACTCGCAGCCACGGGCGTTGACCTGTGCCTTAACCGTGTCCGGTGCCGGATCGTAGCCGGCGTGCACCAGGCCGCCGTTGGCCTTCGAAGCGCCCAGCGCGATATCGTTGGCCGCCTCGACCACGCAGGTAGACAGGTCATAGCGCGCGAGTTGCCGCGCAATGGCGCATCCCGTGATGCCCGCGCCCACAATTGCGATATCAAACATTTCTGCCACGGTGCCTCCCAGACAAGTTGACAGGCCGTCAATAAAACCATCCTACGGTCTGTACGCCCCCAGTGCAGCGGCAATGCGGCGAACAGCCCCGCAACACCCGCCAACGGCAGACAAGGGGAGACCCGGCGACGTCGATAACCTCGTCTGCCGGCTACCGTGTTGAAGTTTTGTCTCGATCTGTAACATCTAGACCCGGTATCCGCTCCCACCTGTTACAGATTGAGATGTTTGTGTCCGCGCCAGCCCCGTACTCAGCCGTGGTCCCATATAAACAAACCCCGTGGTAAACTTGACCGAACTGTTAATATTCCGAAAGGTACCCGTAATGTCCAAGTACATCTCCGAGCTCATGTCGCCGCAGCTTATGGGCGTCGTCTATGCCTTTGTTGGCTTTATCATCGCCCTGTATGTGCTGTCGGTCGTCTATGTGTTCATCGACGCTCGCCGCCGCGGCGCCAGCGCCTACGTGGCATGGGGCATCATCGCCCTGATCCCGTTCGTGGGCCTCATCGCCTACCTGGTCCTGCGCCCGCACTCCTACGCGGCCGACCGCGAGGAGCAGGAGCTGGATATGGCCCTGCGCGAGCGCCAGCTTGCCCAGTACGGTACCTGCCCGCAGTGCGGCGCCCCCATCGAGAAGGACTTTGTGGTCTGCCCGGTGTGTGACACCCAGGTTCGCAACGTGTGTCCCAGCTGCCATCGCCCGCTCGACGCGCACTGGAAGGTCTGCCCCTACTGCCGAACTCGCATTCAGTAACGCATCCATCGCCGGGCCGGTCGCAAGCCACGGGCCCCGCGCGTCACGCGCAAGCCGCACGCGCGCCCCGCAGCCCCGCCCCCACACGATGAAGCATGCGTAGAAAATCGCCCGCCGTGCCATTAAGGTGCGGCGGGCGCTTGTATACCAAGGCAACCTGCCTATAATGATGCAAGTCAAAAACGCCGAGCGCATCGCACGCACTTGCATCAGGCATCCGAGAGGAGAAAACATACCCATGAAGGCACTCTACAATGACGGTTCGGTGGCCGAGCTCCCGCAGGACGAGGTTACGCACGTCATCCGCCACTCCGCCGCGCACATCATGGCGCAGGCCATCAAGCGCCTGTACCCCCAGGCCGACTTTGCCTACGGCCCCGCGACCGACAACGGCTTCTACTATGACGTCGACCTGCCCGAGGGCGTCAAGATCAGCGAGGACGACTTCCCCGCGATCGAGGCCGAGATGAAGAAGATCGTCAAGGAGAACCTCAAGTTCACCGTCTTTGAGAAGCCCCGCACCGAGGCTATCGCCCTTATGGAGGAGCGCGGCGAGAAGTACAAGGTCGAGCACATCGGCGACCTGGACGACGACGCCCGCATTACCTTCTACCAGCAGGGCGACTACATCGACATGTGCGTTGGTCCCCACATCTGCTACACCAAGGCGCTGAAGGCCTTTAAGCTCACCGGCGTCTCGGGCGCCTACTGGAAGGGCGACAAGGACAACAAGATGCTCACCCGCATCAATGGCGTCGCCTTTGCCACCAAGGAAGAGCTCGACGAGCACATGCGCATGCTGGAGGAGGCCAAGAAGCGCGACCACCGCAAAATCGGCCGCGAGATGGACCTCTTTATGATGCGCGACGAGGCTCCCGGCTTCCCGTTCTTCCTGCCCAACGGCATGATCCTTAAGAACACGCTGCTGGACTACTGGCGCGAGATCCACCACAAGGCCGGCTACGTGGAGATCTCCACGCCGCTTATCATGAACAAGCAGCTGTGGAAGACCTCGGGCCACTGGGACCACTACAAGGACAACATGTACTCCACCGTCATCGACGACGAAGAGTACTGCATTAAGCCCATGAACTGCCCGGGCGGCGTGCTGGTGTACGCCTCCAAGCCGCACTCCTACCGCGAGCTGCCCATTCGCGCCGGCGAGATTGGCCTGGTGCACCGCCACGAGCTGCGCGGCGCCCTGCACGGCCTGTTCCGCGTGCGCTGCTTTAACCAGGACGACGCCCACCTGTTTGTGCGTCCCGACCAGCTGACCGACGAGATCGTGGGCGTGGTCAACCTCATCGACTCCGTGTACCAGAAGTTTGGCTTTAAGTACCACGTTGAGCTTTCCACCCGCCCCGAGGACTCTATGGGTTCGGACGAGGACTGGGCTCGCGCCGAGGAGGGCCTGCGCACCGCTCTGGAGCAGCTGCACATGGACTACGAGGTCAACGAGGGCGACGGCGCCTTCTACGGCCCCAAGATCGACTTCCACCTGGAGGATTCGCTCGGTCGTACCTGGCAGTGCGGCACCGTCCAGCTTGACTTCCAGATGCCGCTCAACTTTGATTTGGAGTACGTGGACGCCGACGGCACCAAGAAGCGTCCCATCATGCTGCATCGCGTGTGCTTTGGTTCCATCGAGCGCTTCATTGGTATTCTGATTGAGCACTTTGCGGGCAAGTTCCCCACCTGGCTGGCCCCCGTGCAGGTCAAGGCGCTTCCGGTTTCCGAGAAGAGCCGCGACTACGCCCACGAGGTGTGCGCCAAGCTGGAGGAGGCCGGCATTCGCGTGGTCTGCGACGACCGCGACGAGAAGATCGGCTACAAGATCCGCGAAGCCCGCAGCATCGACCGCGTGCCCTATATGCTCATCCTGGGCGAGAAAGAGGTCGAGGCCGGCAACATCTCCGTCCGCGATCGCTCCAACGAGACCGTTCAGATGAGCGTTGACGAGTTTGTTGC
>CABRFA010000031.1 GCA_902470065.1 uncultured Collinsella sp. | reverse complement strand
CGTCAATTGCCGTCCAGGTCACACCGAGCGGATAGGTGGGCTTTACCTTTCCGGGCGCCTTGCTGGCGCGTCCTGCGAGGAAATCTCCGACGAGTTGTGCCGGTGCGTTCCAGTTGGAACCGCCCAGGCGATAGGCGGCCGCCTCGCAGGCGCGCTGGAGCTCGATGCCGGCGAGCGGGTCATCGTTGGGAAGGTCCTCAGGCGTGACGTTAACGAGCAGGGCGGCGTTTGCGTTGCGTCCGTCGCGGGCATTGAGGCTGGCGCCGTTGACGCACAGGTGGCCCTGCTCGGAAGAGGCGGCGACAACCTGCCCGCCGGGGCACATGCAAAACGAGAACACGCTGCGGCCGTTGGGAAGATGGGCGACGAGCTTGTAGGGGGCTGCTCCGAGGGCAGGATGTCCCGCCAAGGCTCCATATTGGGCTCGGTCGATATCGCGCTGCGGATGCTCGATGCGAACGCCCATGGCAAAGGTCTTTTGTGCGAGGGCCACGTTGTGGTCCTTAAGGAGCTCAAAAATATCGCGAGCAGAATGCCCGCAGGCGAGGATGAGGTGCTTTGTCTCGATTGGCTCGTAAGCGGCGTCTTGGGACGATTGGACATCAATACCGGTGATGGCGCCAGACGCGTCGATGTGAATGTCGACGAGCTTTGTTCGATAACGGACGATACCTCCGAGCTGCTCGATGCGCTGGGATATAGCGGTGACAACCGTGGGAAGGATGTCGGAGCCAATGTGCGGCTTGGCATCCCACAGAATATCGCGGGGCGCACCCGCCTCGACGAAGGTTTCGAGGATAAGGCGATGGGCGGGATTTTTTGTTCCCGTATTGAGCTTGCCGTCCGAGAAGGTCCCCGCGCCGCCCAGACCAAACTGGATATTACTCTCGGGGTCGAGGATGCGCTCCTTTAGAAAGAGGTCGATCGCATGCGAGCGGCGAAATGCCGGGTCGCCGCGCTCGATGAGCAAGGGCTTAAGACCTGCTTTGGCGAGCGTTAGCGCGGCGAAAAGGCCAGCGCATCCGGCGCCGATGACGACGGGGCGCTCTTTGGGTGCGCCGGAAACGGGGAAGGGGAATGAAGGCTCATCGTCATCTATCGCGCGTACGTGCGAGCGGTCACGTTCGGAAACGCTGCCGACCGCCTCTCGCTCGAGGTGGGGACTGGTCAGCTCAACACGAAAGCTCAGGATAAAATGGACGTCTCGTTTTTTGCGAGCGTCGATTGACTTGCGGTGGAGCTCGATGGACTTGATCTCGGAGCCCTTGCAACGTAGGACGCGCTTGGCGACTCGCTTGCCAACAATGAGGCAGGCATTTTCATCGCCGGCTTCATCGAGCGACGCGTTGACTTGGGTGATTTCGATCATCGAGGTCTCCTTAGAGGCAAGAAAGAGGCCGTCCGGTATCCCAGACGGCCCGAATGCGTTTTTGATTATAGACTGCGCGGCTACAGGCTGCTTGCAGCGCGAATGCCCGAGAGCCATGCCCACGCAAGGTTAAAGCCTCCGCAATCGGCGTCGATGTCGAGCGCTTCGCCGCAGACGTAAAGCGGGGCGTCGACAACGCTGCGCGCGCGTAGACTGGGTGTTGAGATGCTCTCGACAGATATGCCACCACGCGTGACCTGCGCCGAGCGCTCCTCGGCGGTTCCTTCGACGAGCAACTTAAAGTGCTTGAGGATCGAGACCAGGTGGATGACATCGTTGGAGCCTGGATGGCACTGCTCGAACGCTGTGCAGACGACGCGGGAGAGTTGCGGGGCAAGCATACCGTCGAGCCAA
The DNA here is from genome assembly GCA_902470065.1 of uncultured Collinsella sp. Lineage (GTDB taxonomy): Bacteria > Actinomycetota > Coriobacteriia > Coriobacteriales > Coriobacteriaceae > Collinsella. The sequence continues at coordinate 4,218 of CABRFA010000031.1, read as the reverse complement.
CGGGGATCGCGGGGCGAAAAGCCGCCGAGCAGCTCAACGCGCCGGTTAAGCATATCGAGCAACTCGTCTTTAGAGAGGTCGGGGAAAACGTCGAGCAGGATCGTATCGCCGCGCTGGATACGACGGGAGAGGTTGAAGACAGCGACGCCCGAGATACCGAAGGTTCGAAACAGGACTTCACCGTCTTCGTGCCAGAGCTCATTATGATTGCGGGCGAGCGTCAAGCGGGCGCGGACGCGCAGGCCATCCAACGTCTTGAGTGCCGCCCGATCGCCGACGACCGTTGCCGATACGGGGCAGAGGATGGGGCGCAGCGAAGTGAGGGGGAGGCGAAACGTATCGGCGATACCGGTGGGGTTGCCACCCGTGGCGATAATTACGGCATGTGCCTCCAGGGCCTCGTTCTTGCGAGGGACATCGGCGAGCGCTTTCCGAAGCGAGCGGAGCTCCGATTTTCGGTCGTCGTGCTTTTTTGCCTTGAGCGCCCGCGCTGGACGGTCTATTTGGAGTGCCCAGCCTTCGGAAGCTTTGTGTGCCGAGGCAACGTTGGCTCCGCAGATTAAGGTGATACCCAGGCGGTCGCAAACATTGAGAAGTGCGTCGCGCACCGATTCGGCGCGAAGGGAGCGCGGGTACAGCCGGCCTTCCTCGGAGGTTGTCATGATGCCCAGCGAGGAGAAGAAACCCATAAGCTCTTGTTCGGGTTGGGGGCCCATGACAGATTCGACGAATGCGGGGTGGTTATACCGCTGAGGATCAATCGATTCGTTGGAGAGGTTGCAGCGGCCGTTACCGGTCGCAAGGAGCTTAAGGCCGCAGGCGACATCGCGCTCAACGATGCAGACGCTTTTGCCAGCACGTGCGGCCGTAATGGCGGCGGCGAGGCTTGAAGCCCCGCCGCCGATTACCAGGACGTCACAGAAGGCGCTCGTGTTCACTTAGGCCTCGTCGGTCTCGTGCGGGGTAATAGCCTCGACGGCAGAGACTGCCTTGGGCAACATGCCATCGGGCAGCGCGGTCTCGACCTCGCCCTTATCGCAGGCCTCGGCGAGTGCCGGATTAATGGGAAGCGTGCCCAAGATGTCGAGGTTATAGCGCTCTGCGACCTCGGGGAGCTTGCTCTTGCCAAAGACCTCGATCTTCTTGCCGCAGTCGGGGCACTCAATATAGCTCATGTTCTCGACGATGCCCAGAATGGGGACGTTCATCTTCTCGGCCATGTTGACCGCCTTGGCGACGATCATCGAGACCAGATCCTGCGGGCTCGTGACGATGACGATGCCGTCGACGGGCAGTGACTGGAAGACGGTGAGTGCGACGTCGCCTGTTCCCGGAGGCATGTCGACCAGCAGGTAGTCGATGGGGCCCCACGAGGTCTCGCTCCAGAACTGCCTGATGGCGCCTGCGATGACCGGACCGCGCCAAAGGACGGGGTCGGTCTCGTTTTGGAGCAGAAGGTTGGAGCTCATGACCTTGACGCCGTGCTCGGAGATTTCAGGCAGCATGAGGTTGCCAAGGGCATGGACGTGGCGTCCGCTCATACCGAACATCTTGGGGATAGAGGGACCGGTGATGTCGGCATCGAGGACGCCGACCTTGTGGCCGTGACGGGCAAGCTCGGTGGCGATGGCACCGGTGACAAACGACTTGCCGACACCGCCCTTGCCGGAAAGCACGGCGATGACGCGTTTGACCTCGGACAGCGTATTCTCCTCAAATTGCGACGGCGACGTTTGTCCGCCGGCGGCCTGTGCGTGCTCGCAACCCATGTATGACTCCTTTGTATATGTTGGGGCCGGGGCCCCGCGATGTGACACGAGCGTCATTGTACCCTCGTTTGCGAGCGGGAGTCATTTGCGATGCAATTGGGCCGAGCGTGCTTGCAATACGATGGGCCCAAGCGAATGGGCGGGCTTACTGAACTTTGCTGGCGAACTCGAGGTATTGCATGCGCTGCAGCTTGTCGATCGTCGAGGTGTATGGGCTGTCTTCAGATTCCAAGTCGTAGCGCAGCCCGTCGGCACCGAGATAGCCGGCGACATTGATGGTGGGCACATCTGACCTTGTTGCAAGCAGGGCCTTTTGATAGTCGGTGAGCGGGGCGCCGATCTTATTAAGGGTAATGGCTGCAATCTCGTTTGCCCCGACGGTGTCGTAGACGTTGAGCTCGGTATTGCCGGCGATTTCATAGTTAGCCCAGACGAAATAGGTCGACTGATAGACACGGAAAGCGTGGCTTGCCGTATCTTCCTGAGGGTACAGCTCGTCGTTGAGAGTCGTTGCGGCGCTCGGCTGATGGTCGCCAAAAAAGACAAGAACAACCGGTCTGCCGATATTGCGGAGCTCGTTGATAAAGTACTCGAGGTCCCGGTCGGATGCGTTGACGCAGGTGAGATAGGTGTTGAGCGCGCTATTGGCGCCCTCGCTGGCTCCCTCGACCCAATAGTTTGTCAGCTCTTCGGCGGGAACGGTGCCATAGTCGTAGCCGCCGTGATTTTGCATCGTGACGTCAAAGATGAACTGCGGGGCTTCGTCGGTTCTAAGCAGGTCGAGTATCTTGTCGTAGGTGGCGTAGTCGCATACGCCGGCATGGTAACAGGGCGCACCTTCGAAATCGCCGATTGAAAGAAAGTCTCCAAAGCCCAGCTGCTGATAGATTTTATCTCGATGGTAGTTGACGGGGTTTTGCGGGTGCATAGCGGTAGCGGTATACCCAAGCTCCTTAAGGTCCTTTGCCAGGCTGTTGACGCCATTCATCTGATATAGCTGATAGGGGATTTTGCCTAATCCGACAAAGGCCGTTGTCGCTCCGGTCAAAAATTCGAATTCGGAGTTCGCCGTTCCGCCACCGGCGACCGAAGCGAGCATGGTGCCGCGAACAAGTGTGTCGGGAAGCGAGTTGTAGAATGCGGGGCCGGTGTACCCGGCCGCCTGGAGCTGCTCAAAGCACGAAAGGTCGCTAAAACTCTCATTCATGACGGCAACAATCGTCGGCTTGATTTCATTGAACTGGGCAACGGCCGCCGCGCGCTGCTCGCTCGAGCCATACGTGCTGTCGTAGGTGGCGGCGAGCTCCTGCTCGATGCTCTGCGCCTCATCTGGCGTATAGTCTTCGGGCTTCTCAATGGGCAACTCGTTGACCATTTCGGTGAACGAAGTGATAAAACCCTGAGACGCATACGTGGTGATGGGCTGCCAACGGTCAAATCCAAAATTCAGCGCCTGCTCCAAGTCGATGCTGGAAAAGCCCGAGAGCCCCACAACGGTCACTAGCAGAAAAGCGCAGAGGTTAGCGGCGATTGCGGGGAAGACATGGGTGGGTGTACGGAGCTTTCTCGGTCGGATAAGCGAAAGAAGCCCTAGGGAAATCTCCAGCAGGGCTAGAGAGGTTACGATTCCGGCGGTAAAGGTAAACTCGTATCCCTCGCTCACTTCCATTGCGGTGCCAAGGGCCAAGATATCGCTTGGCAGGATGGCCTCGCCTTTAAACGTTATGACGAAGTGCTCGGCAATGCCAAGGATGCAACAGACGACGGGCACGAGGGCCATGACGCCTCCATGACGCTGTCCCAGCAAATAAAGGGAGAGCAGAACCGTCGCGAGCAGCCCGACGGAAAACCCGAATGAGTTGGCGGGAATGCGATAGAACGTTTCGTTACAGGCAATTTCGAGTGAAACGAACGAGAGCGCTGAAACAGCGGCGATGACAAGGATGTCACGGCAAATACAGGCAACCGTTCCCGTCGCAAGATCGGTTTGGTCGATAAGTCCCGAAACCAAGGGCTCGACAAGAAGTATGACGGCGGTAGCACCGAGCGCCGAATAAGAAAGGGCCCATAGGGAATTGTCCTCATTTACGAGCAATTGATTCGTAATCCATGCAGCTACCATGCCGAGCGGGATGAGGAGCGTCGCGCACCAAAAGACGCGGGCAATGGGCGGCTTTTCATTGTGTTTGATTGAAAAATATACGCGCACCACGACGATGGCCACGATAAGGACGGCGATGAATATGGGCAGATTGGCCATGTCGCTCGAAGTGATTTCAAGGGGGATATCTTCGGTCATGGACGTTCCTCTGTTACGGCAAATTAAGTTCAGTATTAGATTACTGTAACCTTTCCACGGCATTTCGAGAAACAAAGCGCCCGATACGCAAAGCTAAAGGTCTGCGAATCTTGTATTACGAACATCTGTGCGCGTCGAGTGCGCTAAACT
>CABRFA010000030.1 GCA_902470065.1 uncultured Collinsella sp. | reverse complement strand
CATCCCGAGAGCAACATCGTCGCGGTGGACTACGACCCCGGTGCATCCGAGGTCAACCAGCTCAACCGCATTAAGCTCATGATTAGCGTGGCCAAGGAAAACATGCGCGCCGGTAAAGGCTTTAAGCTCGAGAAGGTGGCGCCGCTCGCGATGGACGAGGTCACCGGCCAGATGCGTGCCCATGATGGCTGCGTGAGCTGTGGACCGGCCAGTGAGGAGGCCGTTGCATCGGTCGCCAAGCGTCTGGGGCGCGGAATTAAGAAGTAGTTGGCCTACTTCGAGCCGGATATAAGACAAACGGGTGGTAGTCGTACCGGCTACCACCCGTTTTTGCTGGACATATGTTGCGCAAATGATCTCGCTGCAGCCTTCCGTGGGCTCGTATTTCAGAAGTGCGGTGAAAAACGCGAACCTCCCGAGCACACCGCCTTTTTAGACTCCCGCGACCTGCGGTTTTGTTGTCAAAAAAGCCGATCTGGTCGGCGAAACCCGATTTTTCCCCGCACTTCCGAAAACAGCGGTTCAGCAGCGCCAAAAAATGGCCTCAAAATCGAGAGTTAATGAACAAATGTAGCCGTTCGCCGCGAAATACCGTCCGTTTATAGAACCCGCCCCCGGCTCGTGGCCTCCTTACGGTTGAATAAATACACATCTATGGAATTACGTAAGAGAGGACCGTCCCATGAGCTACAAGACCGTTTGCGTCGCCGGCGGTGGCGTGCTGGGAAGCCAGATTGCCTTTCAGGCTGCCTACTGCGGCTTCGATGTAACGATTTGGCTGCGCAGCGAGGGCAGCATCGGCCGCACCCAGCCCAAGATCGATCATGTGCGCGAGGAGTACATCGCGGCAATCGAGGGCATGGCGGACGGCACGGGCGAGTGGTGCGCCGGTATCGCCGATAGCGGCCAGCCCTTCGACAAGGAGGCGGCACTCGCTGCCGTCGAGCGTGCCTACTCCACGCTCAAGCTGGAGCTCGATCTTGCCAAGGCAGTGGCCGACGCCGACCTGGTCATCGAGTCTATGGCCGAGGACACTCAGGCGAAGATCGACTTCTACAAGAAGCTCGCCCCGGTTCTGCCGCAAAAGACCGTCATCGTGACCAACTCCTCCACGCTGCTGCCGAGTACCTTTGCCAAGTACACCGGCCGCCCCGAGAAGTACCTGTCGCTGCACTTTGCCAATTCCATCTGGAAGAACAACATGACCGAGGTCATGGCTCAGGACCAGACCGACAAGCGCTATTTCGATGAGCTCGTCGACTTTGCTAATGATATCCGTATGCTTGCCCTGCCCGTCAACAAGGAAAAGAACGGCTACCTGCTCAATTCCATGCTGGTGCCGTGGCTGCTTTCGGGCCTTGACCTGTACGTCTCGGGCGTGAGCGATCCCGAGAGCATCGACCTCGCATGGACGCGTGGCACCGGCGCCCCCAAGGGTCCGTTCCGCGTATTCGACACCGTGGGCATCCAGACGGCGTACAACATCGTTATGCAATATCAGAAGGTCCCGGGCCTGGTGAGCCCGCTGCTCAAGAAGATGATGATGCCCTACAACTTTAAGGCTATGGCGTCCGTCCTCAAGAAAATGCTCGACGAAGGCAAGCTGGGCGAAAGCTCGGGCGAGGGCTTCTTCAAGTACTAAAAAATGACCTCTCGGGGACGGAGGAAAACGGATCATTTTCGTCCGCCAACAGTGAGAAGATGGATCCAGAAATAGAAAGGAGTGGCAATGGGCCGGTTCGGGCTTTGAGGACAAGTTACTGCAGGCCCAGGGCGATTTTTCGCTCAATGCGGGCCAGCACAGCGTGACGTATCTGCCGAGTTCTGACATGGCAACGACTGGTCGCTACCAGGTGCTGCTGTACGACAACAACTTTGGTGCGGCTGAGAGCTATCCCAAGTTCGACTGGGGCCAGCTGGGCGCCGCGGTGGTGACCGACTACAACAAGGGCACGCATTCGTTTGGGCGCATCTTTACAGTGGACGAGACGGCGCGCACCTACGAACTTGAGGACCAGATCGCCGTGCTGTTTTCGGGCTATGTGAGCAGCGCGCAGCGCGTCGGCAATTCGAATAGCATGCTCGTGGCTTCGGGCCAGGCCAAGACCTTTACCGAGTACGATCGCTATGGACTGCCCATCGCCACCTACGAGATGGAAGCCGAGAAGTACATCTATCGCGTGTACAAGTACGAGCTGTAGAGCCGCGCTTAGGTTTGACCAATGGAGTATGAAAACACGCCGTTCGCCGATGCCCCCTCCGCGAGTGGCAGCCGTATGGTTTGATGTTAGAAACATATAGTTGTCGTCAGCCTGCTGGCGACATTCCCCCTGATATCGGAGGTTCCAGGTATGTTTCGCGCTCCGTTAAACAACTATCGATTGGGCTAACATGGGCCGCCGTGCTATTTCGATAACCCTTGCAGTGATCTGCCTGGCTGTGCTCCTGGGCGCTACAGGGCTGTTTGCTATAAGCCGAGAAACGTCCTATATGCAGGAATGCGCTTCCGAAGGGTTTGCCATTGATGGTTACTATCGGGATGACAAAACGAGTCGGGAAACCCTGGCTTTTCTTGAGGAGGACAACTGTCGATGGCAGCTGGTCGATCAAGACGGAATCTGCACAGACGGGCAGTTTAAGCGTACGGATGACCCCAACATCCTGATATTAAAGAAGGAAAACGGCGAAGAATTCGGCACGGTTCACGTTGCGTATATATCGCGCCGACGCAATCAGGGGCAGATTTACCTAATTAGAAATACTGAGGTGACCCGATTTTATCTTGTGAGCACCGATCCGGCGTTTACGGTGGAGTCTGGCGATGTCGATGCGGACGTCTGATTCACGGCAATAAAACAGCGAGCGGGGCGCGGGTATGAACTGCACCCCGCTATTTGCTCGTGTCCGTATTGCGTCTGCGCCTCGTCATAACTTGCGTCTGTGTGAGCATTCATCCCGCGCCGGCATCACTTCACATCGAACTCCACGCGATCGAGCTCGGGCACATTGAGGTCGATGAGCTTGCGGGCGATGTGACGGTCGTGTGCCCCAAGCGTCTCGCCTGTCGTCACATGGGCGACAATCTCGCGCTCGACGATGCCTTCCTCATCGCCTTCGGTGGCCGAGGTTTCGACGGCGACGGTGTAATCCTTAAAGCCTGGCAGCACCGCGGCAAGCTCGCGCGTGGTTTCGGTGACGCCGTAGCCGTCCTGCACGCCGGACTGCGCCGAGCCAATAGACCCCGCCGTCATGACGATGCAGGGGATGGCAAAGACTACCGTGCCCACAATGATGCGGCGGCGCACCTTGCGTGATAGCTCGTCGACCTCGGCATCTTCCTCGGCAGTCACAATGCCGTCGCCGTTGAGGTCGCGCTTGAGCGGCACGCGCAAAAGAAGCAGAACGGCTTCGGCCGCGAGTGCGATAAAGACCACGTTGATGCCAAACTCGTAAAGCGCCGAGAGAAACAGTGACCCGCTTGCGATGGCGATGCCATAGCCCGCCGCGCACAGGGGCGGCATGAGCGCGGTCGCCACGGCCACGCCGGCGATGAGCGTGGCGGGTTCCTGGTCGCGCGAGTTGCCCAGGCCACCCGCAAAGCCGCCCGCGAGCGCGACGGCAAGGTCCCACACAGTCGGTGTCGAATTGTCGATGATGGCGGCCGTGGTGGTGCCAAGGGGCGAGAGCTTAAAGTACAACGTGGACGTGGCCAGGCAAAAGGCCATCTGCAGAGCCAAGCTCGCGACGGCCTCAAGGGTAATCTCGCGGTCGAGCGTGGCGATGCCGTATGCCATGGCAAGGACCGAGCCCATGAGCGGGCAGATGAGCATGGCGCCTACAATGGCGATATCCGAGTCGATATCGAGGCCGATGCTCGCGATCAACATGGCAATGATCAAGATGCATAAATGTGAGCCAGTCAGGCGCGCCCCGTTTACAAAGCGCTTGCGAATCACGTGATAGGGCGCGCGTCCCTCGCGAATGTTGAATGCCCGCTTTAGAAAGCGGCTTGCGTTCTCCATGGCCTCGCTGTGGGCGGGGCGGATGCCGTGGCGCCGATGATGGCGCTCGCGCAGTCGCTTGAGCTGTTGTTTATCGAGTTCCATGTCCACCTCGTTCTGGCACGTGCCGCGTATCCCGCCCGTCGTCTTTACTCTACACCGCGTTGAGCGAGGTGTCAGACAGGGTTTGTTGACCTGGAAGTCAGGCCAATCGGCATGACTAAAAACGCCGTGAGGATCATAAGAGTCAAATAGACAAAAAAGCGCGGGGCCGGATGGTCTCCGACCCCGCGCTCTGCACGGGTGCGTTGTTATTGGGTTTAGCCCAGCAGGCTCAGGCCAACAGAGACAAACGCCAGGATAACGCCGACGATAGACTCGCCGCCCAGCAGGCCGCTGGCGACAACCAGGCCCTGCTCCTGGAAGGCGGCGTCCTTGGCGGCCTTCTCCTCGTCCGAAAGACCGGCCTCGGCGTCGCGGTGAGCGGCCCACTTGTCGTAGGCGAGCTTAACGCAGGAGCCCAGGAAGGCCGTGAGCGACATGTAGAACGGCAGGTACACGCCCAGGCCGATCATCATGGCCGGAATGCCGAGCCAGTACATGACGATGCCGGCGATAAAGCCGCCTGCGAACCACGGTACGCTCGGGATGCCCGAGACCATGGTGGCGACCACGCTTGCCTGTGCGGCAACAAAGCTCTTGTCGGGGCCAAAGGCGTCCGGGCCATAGGCGGTGACGAGCGCGACCATGACGGCGGCGGCGACCAGGGCGCCTACGATGCCGCCGATGGCCTGGCCGACCCACTGTGCGCGCGGGTTGGTGCCCAGCACGGCGCCGGCCTTAAAGTCGTTCATGACGTCGCCCGCAAGGCCGCACGCTACGGCCACGATGCCGGCGATAAAGAACAGCTTGACCTGAGCGAGCTGTGCGAAGGCGGCAACGATGAGCATGACGATGAGGCCGAAGATCTCCATGGGGTCGATACCCGTCTGGCCGCAGCTCTGTGCACTCATGATGGTGGTGACAAAGGTGAACAGCGTGACGATGACGGCCGGGACGGGACCAAGGTCGAGCACGATGGCGATGATCACGGCGATGGCGGCAGCGCCTAGGCCGATGATACCGGCGTCGAGCTTAAGGGAGCCCGAGATGAGCGACTGCTCGTCGGTGTCGGTGGAGCTGTCGGCGGCGAGGCCGCGGACGATACCGGCGACCTGCGGCAAGATGTCCTTGAGGACAACGGCGACGCCAAAGCCCATCATGAGGCCCATACCCAGGGACTTAACAATGCCCTGTGCGGTCATAACGTCAAACAGACCGGCAGCGGTGCCGCCGACAATGATGCCAAAATTGCCCAGCAGCGCGCCGGCAAACCAGAACGCGACCGGGGCGAAGCCCACAAGGAAGCCGACGGAGAGCAGCATGGGCGAGTTGTAGATGGCAAAGGTCACGCCAGGGATGTTGAGCGTGCACAGCATACTGGGCACAATGCCCAGAGCATCGCGCAGCACGCTGTAGATGCCGGCGATGGCCATGGAGCCAAAGAGCTGCTTGCCGGTCTTGCCGCCGGCCTCGGTCGCGCGCAGGGTCTGAGCTGCGGCGTTGCCGGTGGGGAACTCCAGCGCGGCGTCCACGATAAAGTGACGGTGGATGAGCGCCGTGGCCAGCAGGCCCAGGATAGTGCCGGCGAGTGCCACGATAAACATGTCGAGCCAGCTGATCTGGTCGGCATAGCCCAGCATCCAGGCGCCCGGGATGGTAAACGCCAGACCGCCGGCGACCATGGCGCCTGCGGACATGATGGTGTGGGTGACGTTGGCCTCGTTGAGGCTGGCGTTGCCCATGAGCTTAAGGAAGAACAGCGAGATGACGGCAGCGAAGACGATCGGCCAGGGGAGTGCGCCCATCTTGAGGGCGGTGTAGGCCGAGCTTGCCGTGATGATCACGCAGCCAAGGACGCCGATGACGACGCCGCGCAGCGTAAGTTGCCCGCGCATCGAAGCGCGGTTCGAGGGATTGCTCATGTAGAACTCCTTTGCGTATATCCGCTTCCCCCGGGAGCGCCGTTACGGATACGGCGCGGGAAGTCGGGTTACCAAGGGCCGCCGCGTGAGCTCGCAAACGACCGCGCACCAGTATAGCGGCAAGGTAGTCATTTTGGGATGACTGGTTTAGGTAGGCGATATACTGCTGGGCAGACGAAAGGAGCGCCGACGATGCTTAATGGGTGCGCATATATATTGACGGTCGACGTGGGCAACACGTTCATTCGCTTTGGCCTGTTTGCAGAGGATTCGGCCGCGGCGCAGGAATGTCCGCTTGCGACGTGCGAGATCACCACGCCGTCGAGCATCAC
>CABRFA010000029.1 GCA_902470065.1 uncultured Collinsella sp. | reverse complement strand
CACCGGAAACCTCCACGGTCTGGACGGTAGTCTTGGACGGCAAAAAACGGACGCGTGCGGTCGTGCCCGGCGTGCCGAGCATGGTGTCGCAAGCTTCCTCGATGCGCTGCTGCATCGCGGTAGCCAGAGATGCCACGTCCTTATCGTCAAGCGCGATAGCCTCGACCTTAAAACGGACGTGCGAATCGTCGGAGCCTTGGACGCGGGCCTCGACATGCTCGATCATCACGCGATCGTCGCGCTCTGCAGCAGCCCTGGCGCACGAAGAAAGCGCCGCGAGCGTGACCTCGATATTACGCTCCCCCGCCGGATGCACGCAGGACGGCTCGCGACGAGCAAACATCAGGCGGAAGAAGCTTACCAGCACGCCAATCGCCACAACTCCGCCGCATGCCGTCACGACAATGCGCGGCATGGGGTCGCGCATCAGCAGCATAAAGCGATACGTATACGGCCCCCAAAACTGGCAGACAAGCGTACCCAGCGCCACGATGGCGGCGGCAAGATACACGATCGCTAGGGCTCGTTTGAGTACGCGCACGTGGCGCTCCCTTCAAATCTCGGCTCTCGAAATGCAAAACGGTTCGCATCATTATAAAAGAGCCGGGTCCGGTGCTCTACGCACGCGGATCCGGCTCATCTATTCCACGAGGCTTGCATGCTCGCTTCATTATGCCCAGATATGCACGGCTTAACCCGTGCGGGCGCTACTCCTCCTCGAGGGCAGCGATGACCTCGTCGGTCATGTCCATGGTGCTGTAAACATCCTGGACGTCGTCGAGCTCCTCAAGACGGTCGATGAGGCGCTGAACCTTCTTGGCGTCGGCGCCGGAGACCTCGGTCGGGGTGGTCGGGACCATGGTGGTCTCGGAGCCCTTGACCTGGACGCCCTGCTCCTCGAGCGCCTTGGAGACAGCCATGACCTCGTTGGCAGTAGTCCAGACGATCCACTCCTCGCCGGCGTCCTCGTAGTCCTCGCCGCCGGCCTCGGCGATGGCCATCATGAACTCATCCTCGTCACCGGCAGCACCGTTGGCGATCATGGTCTCCTTCTTGGCGTTCTCGTCCAGGATCTCCTTGGCGACGACGATCTGGCCCTTGCGCTCAAACTGGAAGGCGACGGAGCCGGAGGTGCCCAGGTTGCCACCAGCGTGGGAGAAGGCGGAACGGACATCAGCGGCGGTACGGTTGCGGTTGTCGGTCAGGCAGTCGACGTAGACGGCGACACCGGCGGGACCGTAGCCCTCGTACACGATGTTCTCGTAGACGGCGGCGTCAGCACCCGAGCCAAAAGCCTTGTCGATAGCGGACTTGATCTTGTCCTTAGGCATGGACTGAGCCTTGGCCTTGGCAACGGCAGCGGCGAGGCTGGCGTTGTTCTCGGGCAGCGGGTCACCGCCGAGACGGGCAGCAACGGTGATGTTGCGGCTGAGCTTGGAGAAGAGGGCGGAACGCTTGGCGTCCTGCGCGCCCTTACGATGCTTGGTTGTGGCCCACTTAGAGTGTCCGGACATACGTGTCTCCTATCGGTTTCGACCTAAAGCCCAGCGCAGATGCTCGGGCAATATAAACAAACGTCGTTATGATATACCTACTGGCCTGCGAGATAAACCCCAAAATGAAGGCGTCGTGATGATGACCCCTTTGGTGCAAAGAAACCTGACCCCCAATGCACCAAGTTAGAACCAGAGGAAGTCGCTGCGGGTGATCGTGGCACCGATGGCAAAAGGCATGCAGGCGATGACCGGGTACAGGTAGCGCATGTAGGTCGAGCCGTTACATGGACCGATCAGGCACACGGCGAGCACGCCCAGCAGCGGTATCCAGATAGCCAGCGCGCGCCACAAATGGCGGCGCAACAGGTAAACCACCACGACGACCATGATCCACACATAGGTGGCCGAGCTCATGGTGAGCGAGATAAACGGGATGCGCTGCACCGCCACGCGGTACAGGTTAATCAGGTGGTCGCACCAGCGCACAACCTTGCTATCGACCGGATGGAAGTCAAAGTACTTGAGGTTATCGGGCTTCGCCATGATCTCGGCACTGCGCGCGGTGCTGTAGACCCACGCATCGCGAGCGCTCGGATAGAAGTACCCGTAGTAGTTATTGACGAGCGCCGAGATATAGCACTCGGGGTCCCTTTTGAACATCTGGGCCCACACCTCAAAATAGGCCTTGATGTCCTCCTGTGAGGCGTACTCATTGAAGCAGTTTTTGACGGCATCCGACTTGTCGGGGTTGTAGCGACGGCCCAGGTTCTCGTACTTAAGCACGCGATCAATCACAGCGCGCTCCTCATCGGTCACCAAGCCGTCGCAGGGAGCTTCCACGATGGTGCCGTCCTCCTTAACCGTGGGGTTGACGCCCGAGTTGAGGCCATCGTGCTTTTGGACGAAGCGTGCCGTCTGTTGAAACGGAATCGAGAGGATCTCGCGCTTGGAGCCCGGCGTGATATCGTGCGCCGGCATAAATACCTTGGTGAAATACATGTTGGAGACAAGGCAGAGCGCAAGCACTGCGAGCACGCCGACCCAGCGGAAGCGCGACGTGGCGCATGAGACCGTGGTGCCCATCTGCTTAGCCGCACGACAAGCGACATGTACATCCCAGGCGCAAAACGCCGCCGCAATCACGCAGGCCGCCAACGGAAAGACCAGGCCGCCATTGCGCAAAAACGTGGAACCCATGGCACCCAGCACGAGCAACAGCCAGTCATGGCGCGCAAAGAGCACGGGCTTCTGTTCGCCCGCACGCTCGGCATTGGCATCGCGACGGGGTAGGCCACATGCCACGAGCTTGACGGTCTGAACGAGCAGTACCAAAAACGCATCGGCAAAAAGTACATCTTTGGTCAGCAGCACCGCGTAGTTGGAGAACATCGGCATAAACGCAAAGAACAGCAAGATGACGCCGCGGACCGGCAGGCTCACGCCCAGCTTGCGCAGCGACGATATGGAATAGGACATGCAGGCGGCGGTGATGACGAATTGGGCACAAGTGTAGATGGCAAGACCTGCGTTGGCGCTATTGAACAGTGAAAGCCCCAGCTGGACGCACGAACCGATGATAGCCGTGTGCGCCACGGGGTGATGTCCGTTGAGCAACACATTGGGATTGAGCAGACGCAGGTAGTCACTCGTGCCATTGGGGTAGTTGAACCACTGGCGAATCTGCGCACCCGTATCTCCCATAAAAAGGCCGGGCAGCGAAGCGATGAGCGTGGGCGCCCAGGCGATCATAAGAACCAGGAAGGGCCCGGCAAAGGGATGGACCGAGAGCACGGCGTGAGCCACGCGCCATACGCGGCCAAAGTGCGCTTCGGAAAACGGAATGCGCCGAGAGCTCAGCCAATCTAGACACTCAAAGGCAAGGTAGAAGGCAACGACCGCCAAGAGCATCCAGCCCGCACCGCCTATCCAGGCGCAGATGATGCGGGCCTTGTCGCCGAGCACGATCTCGGCCGAATCGGTGAGGTCGTAGCTGCGGCCAAACACCATGCAGACGGCAAAGAACAGCGACGGGAGGATCACCGAGGGACGCCAAGCGTCGCCGCGGCCAAAGAATACGTAGCGAAACGGCAAGGTGAGCAGACAGGCAAGTGCAAGCAGCATGACCGCGTCGGTATGGCCGGCAAACGAGAGGAGCACCTCGTAGCACACGTACAGCATGCCCGAGGCTTTGGGGTCAATTGCCAAGACTGCGTTGCTCGACACCGGGGCGGGATCGATGGAAAACGCCGTGGTCGCCAAAAGCGCGAGCAAAAATGCGACGAGCGTCTGCTTGGCGGGGTAGCGCTTAAACCAGACGATGCGGGCAGCGTCGCGCGCAGCCGTTGTGGAGAGGTCGGAATCCTTCACAGTCCGAAAGCCTTTCTAGAAACCTATCAAACTCGGCAAGACCACCACAAAGGTGCCTGTCCCCTTTGTGGTGGTTTTGGTGGTTAGGCGTCCAGGTAGACGCGCTGGGGCTGGTTGCGGCGACGGGCGAAGATGATGAGTGCCAGGCCCGCGATTACGAGCGGCAGGCTCAGCAGCTGGCCCATGGTGATAACGCCTCCCAGCAGATAACCCAGCTGGGCATCGGGCACGCGCACGAACTCAACGAGAAAGCGGACGATGCCGTACCCCATCACGAACACGCCCATAAACGTACCCTGGGGAAGTAGCGGCTTTTTGCGGCTGAGCACCTGCAAAATACAGAAGAGCACGACGCCCTCTAGGAATGCCTCATAGAGCTGGGAAGGATGACGCGGCATATCGCCCGCGGTGCCGCCAAAGACCACACCCCAGGGCAGATCGGTCGGCTTACCCCACAGCTCACCGTTGACGAAATTGGCACAACGGCCCAGGCACAGGGCCAGCGGGGCGCCGATCACGGCAAGGTCGGCGATGGTCCAGGCGTCGAGCTTATACATGCGGCACACGATGATACCGCCCAAGATGCCGCCGACCAGGCCGCCGTGGAAGCTCATGCCGCCCTCGTTGGTGGCAAAGATCTCGAGCGGGTGGGTCCAATAGTAGCCATCGCCGTAAAAGACGACGTAGAACAGGCGCGCGCCGATGATGAGGCCGAAGACCGCGCCGACCACGACGCTCGTCAGGTCATCGATTGTAATGTCGAAACCCCAACAACGCTGCGTGCGGTACATAACGACCGCCGTAAGCAGAGCGCCGATCACGTAGGCCAGGCCGTACCAGTAGATCGTGATGGGGCCCGCCGAGATCGCGACGGGATCAAGCATATGGTAGAGGTCGTTGAGCATATCGATCCCCCTGCTCCCTACATACAAATGCGGCCACGGGCCTTGCGCTCGCAGCCGCATATTTGGGCGTAACGTCTATACGGAGCGTACCGTCCGCAGCTTTCGCATCTTAGAACGGCGCGTACTCGTCGTACAGGTCCTCGGCCTCGCCGGAAGCATTGACCTGCTCGACGCGGGTAACGCCGGGCACATGCTCCTTCAGGATACGCTCGATACCCATGGAAAGGGTTAGCGAGCTCATGGGGCAGCCGGCGCAGGCGCCCTGCAGCTCCAGCTTGACGACGCCCTCGTCGTCGACGCCCACATACTCCATATCGCCGCCGTCGGCCTGCAGGTTGGGGCGAATCTCTTCAAGAACCTTCTTAAGCAGCTCTTCGTTAACAGCCACAGGGGCTCCTTTCTCACAATAACGCGGGCACGCCCGCGGACAGGGGCTATGTTACTACAGCCATGTACCCGCTTAGGCGCCAGCCATGCGTGCGGACACGACTTTCACGAGCAGTCAATTTGGGACGGGTCTCTTGTTGGCTGTTTTGCCGCCAGCTGGCGTTGGCACGCGCTACTGCTGAGCCTGTCCCCCGGTACCAATCTGGACATCGACGATAACCTGGCGGTAGCTGATGCCGCAAGAGTCGAGAATGCGGCGGCTGATACGACCGTCATCGGTGTCGGCATACTTATTGTCCAGGTAGACGACCTCGCCCACGCCCACCTGCGCCAGGATCTTGGCGCAGTCGTGGCACGGAAACAGCGTGACGTAGACCGTGGAACCCTCAAGGTCCTTGAGCGAGCCGCGGTAGTTGAGCACGGCGTTGGCCTCGGCATGCACCACGTAGTTGTGCTTATCCTGCAACGGGTCGTCGCTCGTGCCCCACGGGAAAAAGTCGTCGTTGAGCGCTGAGGGCGTACCGTTGTAGCCCACCGAAAGGATGCGGTGGTTGGTGTTGGCGATGCACGCGCCCACCTGCGTGTTGGGGTCCTTACTGCGGCGCTGCGCGGCGATGGCCACGCTCATAAAGAACTCATCCCAGCTAATGACGTCGCGGCGCTTGCCCGACGCGGTTTGATGAAGATCGTCCGACATGGCAGACACCTCCGAAATCGCAATAGTTTGACCCATTGTAGCAGGTGAAAGGTAGGGGCGCTTATCCCACCAGCCCCCGCCCTACGCGCGGCGGGGCTTTTGGTTGATGTGGTAGAGCTCGGCGAGACCCCGCAGCGTCAACGCGTCATCGACCGTCAGGCTATGGCCGACCAGCGCCGCAAGTGCCTCGGCATCGTCGCCGGTAATGACGATGGGCACATCGCCCTCCCCCGCGGCCTTGGTCGCACGCATCTCGGCAAGCACCATGTCGAGCATGCCGTCGATGCGGGCCACCTCGCCCAGAACCACGCCCGAGCGCATGGCCTCGCGCGTGTTGCGGCCGATGACGTGTGTCGGCGCCGAGGGCTCAACCTGAGGCAGGCGCGCTGCTGCCGCCGAAAGCGAGCGGGCGCCGAGCGCCAGACCGGGCGCGATGACGCCGCCGACAAAGGTGCCGTGCGCGTCGATCACCTCGATATTGGTCGTCGTGCCCAGGTCGATCACGATGCACGGCGAGCCGTAGACGGCACGGGCCGCCACGGCATCGGCGATGCGGTCGGGACCGATCTCGGCCGGATCGTCGTAGTGCACGGGCATGCCGGTCTTGAGGCCCGGCCCCACGGTGAGCACGCGCCCCGTGCAGGTGCGGGAAAGCGCCACCTTCCACGGGCGCTCGAGCGCCGGGACCACGCAGCTCAGCACAGCAGCCGCAGGCACAAGCGCACCTGGCATGCCCGCATCGGCCGCCAGCGCGGCCATGACCTGCACGAGACGCATGCGCGCCTCGTCTGCTGTGATGCTCGACGGCGTGGTGATCTCGCACGTCGCAAGCGGACATTCCTGCGCCG
>CABRFA010000028.1 GCA_902470065.1 uncultured Collinsella sp. | reverse complement strand
CTCGTGGTAAAGATGAAAGATGTGGCCGAGCTGGCCGGCGTTTCGAGCGCCGCCGTCTCGCGCTACCTCAACGGTGGATATATCTCGGCGGACAAGGCCGAGCGCATTAAGCAGGCGATTGAGCTGACCGGATACGTGCGGTCCAGCCAGGCTCGCGCGCTGCGCACCGGCTCTACCAAGCTCATCGGCGTCATCGTGCCCAAGATCAACTCGGAATCCGTGAGCCGCATTACCGCCGGCATCGGCCAGGTGCTCGGTCGTCGTGGCTACCAGATGTTGCTTGCCAATACCGACAATGCCCCCGATCGCGAGCTCGAATACCTCGATTTATTCCAAAACCACCCGGTCGATGGCATTGTGCTGGTAGCAACCATGATTACCGACGAGCACCGTCGGGCGATTGAATCGTGCCGTGTGCCCATCGTGCTGATCGGCCAGAATGTTGAGGGCGCGGCGTGCGTCTATCACGACGATTACGAGGCCGCCTTTGAGCTGGGCCATGCACTTGCGGGTCGCGTGGACGGCAAGATTGCCTATATTGGAGTTACCGAAGAGGACCGCGCTGCTGGTTATGACCGCCGTCGCGGTTTTGAGGCCGGCTTGCGCGCCGCGGGTAACCCACTCGATGCCGCCTTGATTCGTTTGGGCTCGTTTACGCTCGACTCGGGCTATGGTGCGGCGCGTGAACTGCTTTCCGTCGCTCCCGATGTTTCGTTTATCGCCTGCGCGACCGACACCATGGCGGCGGGCGCGCTGCGTGCTATCGATGAGGTTCGCGGCATGGGCGAGGGCATACACCGCGTGAGCGGTTTTGGCGACAACGCGTTTTTGCGTGCGCTGACGGGCGGCATTCCCACCGTGCATTATGGCTACCTGACCAGTGGCGTCGAGGCGACCAATATGTTGCTCAACACGCTCGATGGCGTGGAGGGGGAGAGCGGTCTCAAGACACTCAAGCTCGGCCATCAGCTTATGAATGTCTAGGTCTTGGGCACGTCTGCCTGCCTCTGAGTCGCCTGGTTTTCCGTAAAACTACCATTCGCCGGCTTTTTCCTACCGTTTACCGCTATATGAAAACGATTGCAGACATATGAAACTGAAATCGATTACAGTGTAAGTGTCAAAGATGGCCGGGTGCAAATGCGCCCGTTGGAGGAAAGGGAAGTCATGGACTACCGCAAATCAGCCCAAGAGGTGCTCGACAACATCGGTGGCGCCGACAACGTTGTTTCGGCCGCGCACTGCGCCACTCGCCTGCGCCTGGTGATTGCCGATAACACTAAGGTTAACAAGGAGGCCATCGAGAATGCAGATGGCGCTAAGGGCGTCTTTGAGGCCCAGGGCCAGCTGCAGATTATTTTTGGCACCGGCACCGTCAACAAGGTCTACGAGGAGTTCATCGCGCTCAGTGGCGTCGAGGCTGCCACCAAGGCCGAGGTCAAGGAGGCCGCGGCGCAGCAGCAGAACATCTTTATGCGTGCCATTAAGGTGCTCGGCGACGTCTTTGTCCCCATCATCCCTGCCATCGTGGCTTCGGGCCTGCTGCTGGGCATTATGAGCGCCCTCAACTTTATGGCCTCCAACGGCTTTATCGCGCTCGACACCAATAACTTTATCTATAAGATCGCCGACCTGGTCTCGGGAACGTCCTTTGGCATTCTGCAGATCCTGATCGGCTACTCCGCCGCCAAGGCCTTTGGCGCCAACCCGTACCTGGGTGCTGTCGTCGGCGGTGCGTTCATCAACTCCTCGCTGCAGAGCGCCTACACGGTTGCCTCCGAGGGCGTTCAGACCATGGTCACCGTCATCCCCGGCGTGTACAGCTTTGAGTGGGTCGGCTATCAGGGCCACGTGATCCCCATCGTTATCGCCTGCGCCATTCTGGCCTTCCTCGAGAAGCGCCTGCACAAGATCGTTCCCGAGATGTTCGACCTCTTTGTGACCCCGCTCGTCTCGGTGTTCGTGACCGTGCTCGTGACGCTCGTTGCCGTCGGGCCCATCTTTGTCTGGGCCGAGAACGCCATCCTCGGTCTGATCCAGGCCCTGCTGACCCTGCCCTTCGGCATCGGTTCCTTTATCGTCGGCCTGTTCTATGCCCCCACGGTCGTTACCGGTATCCACCAGATGTACACCGCCATCGACCTGGGTCAGCTCGCCCAGTACGGTGTGACCTACTGGCTGCCCATCGCCAGCGCTGCCAACATCGCTCAGGGTGGCGCCGCGCTTGCCGTTGCCTTTAAGACCCGCGATGCCAAGATCAAGGGTTTGGCACTTCCTTCGGCCCTGTCCGCCTTCATGGGTATTACCGAGCCGGCCATCTTTGGTGTGAACCTGCGCTTCTTTAAGCCCTTCATCGCCGGCTGCATCGGCGGCGGTTGCGGCGCCCTGGTCTGCGCGCTTACCTCGCTTGCCGCTTCCGGTACGGGCGTTACGGGTATCTTCGGTATCCTGCTGTGCCTGGCCCAGCCCGTGCAGTACGCGATCATGTTTGCGGTCGCCGCGCTGGTTTCCTTTGGCGTCTCGTTTGTCCTGTACAAGGACGAGCCCAAGGCTTCCGAGCAGGCCTAAGAGCTTTTGATTGAAGGGTGCCCGCGGGTTGTATGCTCGCGGGCGTTTCCCGTATCTGGTGTCGATCTCTGGCGCCTTGTTACTTTCGATCCGTTAGGACTTTGATATGTCTAATGCACTTGGCCGCGACCTTGCAAAGCTGGTCGCCGCTGTTGACGCTGCCGCCTCTGAGTGCGGCCATGGCGCGTATGGCCAGCGCTTCCATATTATGCCGCCGGCGGGCTGGCTCAACGACCCCAACGGTCTTTGCCAGGCAGGCGGCGTGTTCCATGCCTATTTTCAGTATGCGCCGTTTGATGTCGAGGGCGGCGTTAAGGTCTGGGGCCATGCGACGAGTCGCGATCTTATGACGTGGGATTACGTTGGCGCCCCACTGCTGCCCGACGAGCCGTTCGATTGCCACGGTGTGTATTCGGGCTCCGCGCTTGCCGAAGACGGTTGCATTCGCGTGCTCTATACGGGCAACGTTAAGCTTTCCGATGCTGACGGTACGTACGACTACGTCAATACTGGCCGCCGCGCCGATACCGTCTATGTGGAGAGCGTTGATGGCCTTACCGGTCGGGAGTTCAACCAAAAGCGCGTGGTGCTGGCGTCCGAGGATTATCCTGAGGACTTGACCTGCCACGTGCGCGATCCCAAGGTGTGGCGTGACGCGGACGGGCGTTATCACATGGTGCTGGGCGCGCGTCGTCGCGTGGACGGGCCGCATGTCGATAGTCGATTTTGCGCTATGCACGGCGAGGGCGCCGGTCGCGATGTGGGCGAGATCTTGGTGTATGGCTCGGCCGATATGCTGAGCTGGGAGCTCGAGAGCCGTGTGTCTACGCCCGAGCGTTTTGGCTTTATGTGGGAGTGCCCGGGGTATATCGAGTTCGCGTCGGACAGCGGTGCACAGGCTAAGTATCTCTCGTTCTCGCCGCAGGGGCTTGAGGGCGGTCGTTGGGACCGCGGCAATGTGTACGCCGCGGGCTACATGCCTGTAACGGGCGACATTACGGGTGGCAATGACGCTTATGAGCTGGGCGAGTTCCGCCTGTGGGATGCCGGTTTTGACTTCTATGCTCCGCAGGAGTTCACGGCCGAGGACGGTCGCCACATCCTGATCGGCTGGATGGGCATGCCCGATGAGCCGACCTATGGCAACGACCCCACTGTGGTGTGCGGCTGGCAGCACTGCATGACGGTGCCGCGCGAGCTTACGGCCGGTGACGCCGGCGTGGTGCTGCAGCAGCCGGCGCGCGAGATTGAGCACCATTATGCCTCGGTGCGTGTAGGGGAGGGCTCGTTGGAGGTTGCCGGCGATACCTGCTTTGACGTTGTTGCCGACGGTGTCGACGGCGCGTTTACCGCGATCGTTGATGGCGAGCTAAGGGTGGCGTTTATGCCTGCCGAGGGCGAACTGCCCTCGCGCTTTGAGATGCGATTTACCGATGAGGACTGCGCTTCTGCCGGCTGCGGTCGTACCGTGCGTTGGGAGCCCGTCGACGAGGTTCGTAACGTGCGCATTGTTGGCGATGTTTCGTCGGTCGAGGTGTTTGTGAACGATGGCGCGCTCGTGTTCTCGACGCGCATCTATCCCGAGGCCTATGGCGTGACCGTTGACGCTCCGGGCGCGAACGTGACCTATCACACGCTCAACATCTAGGCGATTGGTCGTCTATCGGCGCTATACTGCAGCCGTTGCCCACGATGCGGGGAACATCCGCATCGTGGGTTTTTGCTTATGAAGGGACGGTGTCGTGTGGATGTACAGCAGCTAGAAGAGGCCTGGGCTGCAAGGGCCGGCGCGCGTGAGGCGTGGTTGCTTGCGGCCTCGCATGTGCCGGCGGCGCTGTCGCAATTGGGTATTGTGCGTCCCGGTGACCGTCTGGTGGCCTTTGCGGATGACTTTGCCGATGCGTTTGCGCACGGCTTTGATGGCTGCGACGTTGTGCTCGTGGGCTCTCCGTCTGCCGATGCGTTTGCTGCCGCGTCCGAGGGTTTTCATGCTTCGTTTGATGCCGAGGGGTCGCACCTGTGGTGGTTCGTCAATTCCATCGGCGGGTTTGGTCTGCGTGTGCCCGATCTTCGCGCTCTGGGTCGCGTGGCTCGCGAAGCCCGCGCACTGCTCGTGGTGGATAACACCGTGGCGTCGGCTTTTGGCTGCGATCCTCTGCGGCTGGGCGCTGTGCTGTCGCTCGAGGCGCTCGATCGCGTGTGTGCTGGTAAGGCTCCGCGCAAGCTCGTTGCCGCTTCGGTGGCGCGCTCGCAGCTCAAGCGCCATCGTGTGGATGCCGCTGCCGAGTGCGCATATGCCCTGCTTGAGGGCTGCGGCTTGGCCAAGCTTAATTTGCCTGCTGATGAGGCCGGTGTGCTGGAGCGCGTGCTGGACTCGCTCGATACCCGCATGCAGGCGCATTTCGACCGCGCCCGTGCGCTGGCCGAGTATCTGGCGGCTAACGAGATGGTACGCAACGTGCGCTATCCCGGGCTGAGCTCGCATCCCGACCATGCGGTTGCAACGGGAATCCTCGAGCACGGCTTTGGTCCGGCAGTAGAATTTGACCTTATCGAGCACAGTGCGGATGACCTGTTCGATACTTTGCCGGGGGAGTTTCGCACATCGCCCGCCGGCGGAGCAACGACGCGCCTCTCGGCCACGCGCGGCAAGCAGGGGAGCACCATCCGCCTCTTCGCCGGCACCGACAACCCCCTGGTCGTAGCGTCCGCCCTAGATAACGCCCTCCGCAACTAGCTAAATCATCCTCGACTCCATAAGTTGCGGTGAAATAGGGATTGATTTACGGCTTTAACCGCATAAACAGCCCCTATTTCACCGCAACTTATGAGAAGGGGTTGTGTGGCTATAAGGCCCCGTCCCAAATGGGCTACTCTTTGATGCTGGCGATGAGGTCGTTTGCTTTGGTGGCAATGACGTTGTTGATGTCGGTCTGCAGCTCCTCGTAGGCCGCTATGGCTCGCTCTCCGGCGGGGGTGAGGGTGGATCCGCGGGCGCCGTCGCGCTCGATGAGCTTGCAGCCCAGCTGACCTTCGGCCTCGTTCACGATGCGCCAGGCCTTGGAATACGCCATGCCCATGCTCTTGGCGGCGCGGTTGAGCGAGTGCTCGCGGGCGATACCCTGCAGCAGCAAGACGCAGCCATGACCAAACACGCCCGGCAAATCCTTGTCGCACGCTTGAATGACCAACTTTGCCGTCGTCTTGTACTCCATACGCTCCACGTCTCCCCGCTAAAGTGTTTGCTGGGCAAACGCAAAGCCTGCGTCAAACCCTCGTGTGCTCTTCTTAAATCATGCATTGTAGCAGTCAAAGTGCGTTAAGATACTTCCCCAGTATTGGGCGCCCAAGGTTGGGCTGGGTCCTACGAGGCCTGCAGCCGACCGGTCGCATGGAAAAAGGAGAAACATGGCTACGTTCTTTCCCGGTGAGTCCCACACGTTTTCGGAGTATCTGCTTGTCCCTGGTTACTCGTCCTCGCAGTGCATCCCCAACAACGTCTCTCTTAAGACGCCGCTAACCCGTTTTAAGCGCGGTGAGAAGCCGGCAATCACCCTGAACATCCCCATGGTTTCCGCCATCATGCAGTCCGTCTCGGGCGTCGACATGGGTGTCGCGCTCGCTACCGAGGGTGGCCTGTCCTTCATTTACGGTTCCCAGAGCGCCGAGTCCGAGGCCGCTATGGTCAAGGCCGTCAAGGATCACAAGGCTGGCTTCGTTCAGTCCGATTCCACGCTGACCCCCGACATGACCATGGAGCAGGTCATCGAGCTCAAGGAGAAGACCGGTCACTCCACCATGCCGGTCACCGACGACGGCACTCCCAAGGGTAAGCTTCTGGGCATCGTCACCAGCCGTGACTATCGCCCCAGTCGCGATGACCACCAGACGAAGGTCTCCGAGTTCATGACCCCGCGTGAGCAGCTCATCGTGGGCGACAAGAACATCAGCCTCAAGGTTGCCAACGACGTCATCTGGGACAACAAGCTCAACGCCCTGCCGATCGTCGACGACAACGATCACCTTATGGGCATCGTCTTCCGCAAGGACTACGACAGCCACAAGACCAACCCCAACGAGCTGCTCGACGGCGACAAGCGCTACATGGTCGGCGCCGGTATCAACACCCGCGACTATGCCGAGCGCGTGCCGCTGCTCATCGAGGCTGGTGCCGATGTCCTGTGCATCGACTCTTCCGAGGGCTTCAGCGAGTGGCAGAAGCGCACTATCGAGTGGATCCGCGCCAACTACGGCGAGGACGTCAAGGTCGGTGCCGGTAACGTCGTCGACGCCGAGGGCTTCCGCTT
>CABRFA010000027.1 GCA_902470065.1 uncultured Collinsella sp. | reverse complement strand
TTGGCGACTCGATGAACGACTACGAGATCATTCGCTTTGTCGGCACGGGCTGCGCGATGGAAAACGCGCGCCCCGCGCTCAAGGCGGTGGCCGATCGCGTCGTAGGCTGCAACCGCGACCACGCCGTCCAGCAGGAACTTCGCCGTGTTCTGGAGAGCCTCGCTTAATCCGGCAGTTAGGGACGTTCCTTTTCTGCCGGCAGCCGGGGACAGTCCTTGCAGCTTTTTCGCGAAGAGTGTCCCCAACGACTAGTCGTTTAAGAATGTCCCCAATGACTAGGCGAGGGCGCCCATGATGGTGCGGGCGACGCCGTCGTGGTCGTTGTCGTATTCGGTAATGGCGTCGGCGGCCTCGCGATCCTCGGGCTCGGCGTTGATCATGGCCATTCCATGGCCCGCTGCCTGTAGCATGGGGATGTCGTTGATGTTGTCGCCGAACGCCCAGGCGTCGGCGAGGCACTCGCCCAGGTGCTCGCATAGCCATGTGAGGGCCGTTCCCTTGGTGGCGCCCTCGCCCATGACCTCGATATTCATGGCGTACGAACGCGTGACCTCAATGCCTCCGAACGTGTCGAGCTCCAACGCGATGGCGTCGCGATCGGCCGGGTCGTGCCAGTACATGGCGATGCGTTCGAGCGTCTCGACCTCGTCGATCTTGCTGTCGATATCCATGTCGATCGGTGTTCGTGTGCGCTTGAGCGAAGCCGCGATGTGGGGGTCGCCGCCGCAGAATTCGTCCAGGCGCGAGTAGAGCGAGCGGGGGAGGAAGCACTGTCCGTCCGCGAAGATATCGAAGGTCACATCGTGACCGGCGGCAATGCTATGGACGCGGTGGGCGATGGCGCGGTCGAGCGGTCGGCTCAAAATGCGCGTAGCACGTGAGGTATCGGTGGGCGTACCGTCGTCGAGCTGCCAGACGCTGGCACCGTTGGCACAGACCGCATAGTGTACGGCGGGGTGGGCGAGGATGGGCTCAAAGATGCCCGACAGCGGGCGCCCCGTGCAGGGCACAAACTCAATATCGCGGCGCGCAAGCTCGTCGAGCATCGCCCAGGTGGCGTCGCTCATCTGCTTATCACTCGTCAGCAGCGTTCCATCCATATCGGAAAACACAATCATTTGATGCAGCCCTTTCTACTGGCATAAAAAGCGTGGCCGAGGGCGGTGATGCCCTGGCCACGCTCGGGTTCTATAACGGTCCGCATCCTAGCGATCGGCGAGCGGCTTGTACTCCAGCGGCTCGATAACCGGGCGATACGCGGGACGGATGATGCGGTGCGCGCAGAAGAGCTCTTCCATGCGGTGCGCCGACCAGCCGGCCATGCGGGCGACGGCGAACAGCGGCGTAAAGAGCGTCTCGGGCACGCCGAGCATCTTGTAGATAAAGCCCGTGTACAGGTCGATGTTGGCGCAGATAGGCTTGGTCATGCCGTGATCGCGCATCACTTGCGGGGCCAGGCGCTCGATGCGCTCGATGAGTGCGAACTCCTCGCCCAAGTCCTTCTTGGCGGCAAGCGTGCGCGCGTAACGGCGGCACACCTCGGCGCGCGGGTCGCTCAGCGTGTAGACGGCGTGGCCCATACCGTAGATGAGACCCGTACCGTCGAAGGCCTGCTTGTCGAGAATCTTGCCCAGATAGGCTGCGATCTCGTCCTCGTCCTCCCAATTGGAGACATGCGCACGGATGTCCTCGTGCATGGACACGACCTTGGCGTTGGCGCCGCCGTGGCGCGGGCCCTTGAGCGAGCCGATAGCCGCGGCGTAGGCGGAATACGGGTCGGTGGCCGAAGACGACAGCACGCGGCAGGCGAAGGTGGAGTTGTTGCCGCCGCCGTGCTCGGCATGCAGCATGAGCATAACGTCGAGCAGCATCGCCTCATCGCGGGTGAACGCCATGCCGCCGCGCAGGACCTGTAGGATGGTCTCGGCGGTGGAGAGACCGGGCGTGGGGTGCGGTACATGAACCTCGGAGCCGCGAAGCTTGGCGACCGAGGCCATGTGTGCGAAGGCGGCGATGCGCGGGAGACGTGCGAGCATGGAAATGGCGACGTCGATTTCGTGCTCGGGCGTGATCACGTCTGGTTCGGCATCGAAGGCGTATAGCAACAGTACGGCGCGCTGGAGCACGTTCATGATGCTCGACGACACCGTGGTCATAGGGAACTCTTTAACGTACTCGTCGCTCAGATGTCTAAAGGCGCCCAGGCGCTCGCAAAAGCCGTCGAGCTCTTCCTTGTTGGGCAGCGAACCCGTGATAAGCAGATAGGCGACTTCCTCGTAGCCGTAGCGATTCTCGGCTTGGGCGTTGTTGACCAGGTCCTCGATGCTATAGCCGCGCAGCGTAAGCTTGCCCTGGTCGGGCACGACTTTGCCGTCGACCTTGTTGTAGCCGTGCACGTCCGAGATGCGGGTAAGGCCCGCGACCACGCCCGAGCCGTCGGCATTGCGCAGGCCGCGCTTGACATTGTGCTCGACAAACAGGTCCTCGTCATAAGGGTCGGTCGGCAGGCCGTGGTAGAGGTTTTCGCTTTCGGGCGAAATCTGACGGCTCGCCTCGTAATCCAGAACCAGGCGGCTCAGGTGATCGTCGAAGCGGTAGTAGATTTTCTTGGCGTCGTAGGCCATGCGCGCTCCTCTCCGGTCCGCTTTGGGGTCGCGCGCTTGGACGATATGACGTCAAGCTGCCCCGAGCGGCTTGTTCGCTACAGGCGGTACATAAAGTTAAAGACGTCCTCGCGCTGAATGGACACGTTGACGCCCGAAAGCTCGCCGGCCTCGGCCAGGGCCTTCTGCAGCTCGGCGAAGTCGAGCTTGGACTCGGCGGTGTCGGCCAGCATGGTCATGGTGAAGATGTCCTCGATAATGGACTGCGTGATGTCGCGGATGTCGACGTTGGCCTCGCCCAGAACGCGGGTGACGCCGGCGACGATGCCGGGGCGGTTCTTGCCAAGGACGGTGATGACGATACGGGAGGACGAGATCTCGGCCATGGGAAACCCTTTCGCGTGGTTGCGGCGCGCGCGGGGCGCTCCGCTACGGTACAGTGTTCATCATTGTACCTGTCTGGCGCAAAAAAGGCGCGCTCGCTGCGGCGTTACATGCCTGCAACATGAGCGTAAGGGGGAAGGCCGTACGGGGAAGAGCCGTCTGGCGCGTGTCCGGCTCGTGTTGGGTTGATTTCCGATCTCAGCCGAACACATTGAGCGGACAGGCCGTTCCCGCAGTCAGCCGAACGCCTCCGACGGCTGATTCCGAACTGGAAGCGGAGGGCATCCCCGCCCTTCGGTAGGGGATACCGCTCCGCGGCGCATGCCGCGGGCGGCGCCCCTATCGGACCACCGTGACCTCAGTTGGGATGGGCCCAGCACTGCCGCGTACTCGGTGAGCTAGAGCCAACTGTTCGTCTTCACGTCGCGTATGGCGATATTTCGGTCGTCCGGCTCGGTGATGCCGTAGCCGAACGCCTGGAGCGTCTCGATGGACTCCTGGATCCTCTGTTGGAACATGGGACCCGGATCGACCCTCGGCCCGAGGTGCCCGCGCCAAAGGCACGGCGTGGCGCGCAGCATGTTATGGATTTTGGAGATGGGCTCGATGTCGGCGTAGACGTTGAGCGTCGCCATGGCGTCCTTGTGGCCGAGGATCGATTGGAGCGCCTTGATATCGCCGCCTTGGCGGATCCACTGCGTTGCGAACGTGTGGCGAAGGCTGTGGAACGTGATCAGCTCGTCGTTGGTGCCCATGAGGCCGTTGGTCTCCGAGAACGTCTTGAACGCCCTGCGGATATAGCTTGTCGTCGCGAAGGTCGCGCCCGGCTCCGACAGGATGTAGCAGTCCCCGATCTCGACCGCCCCGGTAAGGCCGCGCAAGCGCAGCTTTCCGCAGTCGATCTCGTGGGTCTCCTTCAGGAAGGGGAGTAGGCCGACCGGGTCGATGGGGATACCCCTGGCGTCATGGGTCTTGGTGTCCTTGATGAACGAACCCATTCCCTTCGCGTACGCCACCGAGTGTCTGATCGAGATCAGGCCCGTCTCGAAATCCACATCGCACCACCGAAGGCCGCAGACCTCGCCGATTCGCATCCCCGTGTGCAGGGCGAGTACGACCGCCCTCTAATCCTCGGCGGACCAATCGAGTCCGAACTCCTTTCGGGCATCCTCTTCGCTCATGACTTCGAGAAGGTCTCCGGGTTGGCAACGAAGGGCGAGGCATAGCTGCTCGAGTGTGTTGAAGCGAATGCCGCGAATATGCCCTTTTTTAATACGGGACAGGTTCACGGGCGTGGTTCCAATCCTTTCGGCAAGTTCGTTCGAGGAAATCTTTCGCTCGGCCATGATCTTGTCGAGGCGAACAATTACGGGCATGGCGTTTCCTTACGCAATCTCGTCGGAGTCGAGGTACAGCTCTCGGGCGTACAAGAAGAGCTGGGAAAGCATGAACAGGACGATGCCGAGAACCAGAGAGGTCCAATCGAATGATGAAGCGATCTCTTGGGCGCCGACGGCCCCCTCGCCGCCAAACATCGAAACGGAGGTTTTGAGTGAGCCGGCGTAGAGGCTGGTGGCAGCTTGAACAACGAAGAGAATGCCGAGCACCTTCAAGCATGTCGCAGACCCTTTCTTGAAGGGGTCTCCGCTCTTGATCGTCCACACGAGAACGGCGCTGAGGATGGTCGTAGCGATACCGATGACGGCAGGGACCAATGTCGAGATCGCAAGGGCTGGATACGCGGGGGAGTCTGCAATTACAGGGTTGTCGAGCACTTCGATTGCTGGCTTTAAGGAGAACGCCACTTGTGCGATGGCGGTGGCGCAAAGGGTCGCAGAGGCTATCGCACATGCGATGCGGAAGGAATGAAGCCGGGGAGTGCGATTGTCGGAACTCATAATAACCTCCGAAGAATTTAAAAACTCAGGTTACTTTTTAACAGTTTATGTTAAATTGACTTTGCCGGCAAGTAATCACAGCATGCTGCAACCGAAACCCCTCTAGATTGGAGAGGATTATGTTCAGTACTGTTAAGTCGTGTAAGCTCTTGGTTTTCCTCGGCCTCGCTCTTTGTCTGTTGCTGCCGGGAGCCCCCGCTTTTGCGGATACCCCGATGCCTCCTTCCCAGGAGAGCAGCCAGTGTGCCCTCGTTGAGCCCCTCGGGTATACGGACGACGTCGTCGATACCTACTGGAGCTACAGCTGTCCTCGCGGCGTAAGCGGGCACAGCATCTCGATGTTCAACATCTCTTACAAGACGATCTCCTACCGAAATGGCTATCGCCGATCCGCGCATCATAGGGAATCCCGCCTCGCTGCAATGTGCTCCTGTGGTGTTCTTGGCACAACTGATAAATGGCAATTTGTCTATAGCACCTACTAGATGCGAGGAAGGGCCGAGCATTTTGTTCGGCCCCTCTGTTCCGACTGGATGAGGTTAAGGTTGGCGATGAATATGCTCAAAATCTCGAAGGCGATCTTTAGGTCGCTTCTCTCCTCCAGGTCGCTCTGTGTTGTCGTTGTTGCGTTGATGGTTCTTTGTGCTCTGCCCGTCTTCAGGAGCGCGGCTGGCATCGACGGACGGGTCGAATACCTCGAGTCGGGAATAACCCGTGTTGAGCAGGAATTGTCAGCATCCTATGCGGATGCGCTTGTGAATGCGGGGGAGGACGGTGTCTATACCTCTTCATCAAGCATGCCCGCGCTTCTGTACCCTCTTGCCGCGGGACGTCTTATCTTGGCACCGCTCTCTCCCCTACTTCCGTTTCTGCAGATATCGGATGGAGAGTACACCTATTATGACGGATCGAAGGAGTACTTGCTATGGGTCGCAACGGCCGTTGCCGTCTCGTTCCTTGCCGCGCGTCTTAACAAACGTGAAAAGCTCATCATCCAGGCACCGATGGGCGAGCTGGGTAGACTTGTTGCATCGAGCGTATGGGCGAGCGTTTTTGCAATGCTTGCCGTCCTCGCCATCAATCTTCCAGGGATAATCGCCGCGCTTGTGAAGAATGGCCCGGGCTCGCCGCTCTATCCGATAGGCTACATTCAATATGCGACTCCGGTTATCAAACCGGCTTGGCTGGTGTTCGCGCAGACGGCCATCTTGCAATTCTTGGTGGCAGCGTTCATCTCGCTTGTCGTTCACCTTGCCGTGAAGATTGCCAATAACCCTACGCTTGGAATCGTGTTCGTATGTGCCCTGATGGGGGTGACGATGGTTCCCGGGTATTACGGAAGATCCATCGCTTTACGTGAGTTCGCCCTGTTGAATCCCCTTACGTATGCGAACACTGAGTTGACCGTCGGCGCCTATAGCCCGTACCCGACAACGCAGATAGTGAATCTGCCTGGACTTTGCTTCGAGCGTGGCGCGATTGCCCTCGTATGCGCAATCGGGATCGAGGTGCTGGCAATTAGCCTGCTTTGCGTTGCTGGAAAGAGCGGCTGCGCGTGCCCGATATCCCCGATTTGTCTTGAGAGAGGTTCCTTCACTGCATCGAGAACGGCAACTCGTTCGAGCGCTTGTGCCTCCGCCGTTGCATACGTAAGAACGATGGGGAAACTGCTCCTGCGTTCTCCTACCCTCGCCGTATGCGCGATTGCAATGTCGACGACGATGCTGGCCCCGGCTCTGGTCGAGATGTTTCCTGACGCTGATAACGTTTCCGCTGTTCGGTATAGGGATGGGGAGCTCCGTTCAATAGATCGGTATCTAGAGCAGAACGCTGCGAATATGGACGTCGAGGGCAAAGCGGCCCTGGAAGACATGCGGGATGCTCTTTCGGGTTTCGTGTACGCGCCTATGCCTGCGGAGGGGTTTCGAAGCCTTGCGACGTACGAGCGCGCTCGAGGTGAGCTGGGCGCGGCAGATGCGACTCTCCTGCAATCGATCGGAATCGAGCCGGAGACTCCTTCTCGTGCGGAGGCGCGCGCCCTTCTGCTTGAGTCGATCGCGAGCTTGCCGGACCCCAAGGTTTACGAGTTAAGTACGAAGATGCCCCCATTAATCCTCCTTTCGTATCTCCAGGCAGCGCTTCCCTCCTTATTTTTGCTGTTGCCCGTGGTTGTCACATCGCTCGCGTGCACCCACCTGCAGTGTCGTTCCCTTCTGGTTCTCCAGATCCCCGCAACAGCGCATGTGCGTTTTCTGACGGCTGTTGCGCTGGCTCTCCTGCTTGGCTTGGTGCTGCTTTTGGTGTCGATGGTTCCCGCTGTCGTTGTGTCCGTGATTAAGAACGGTGCGGGTGGATCGGAGTATCCCGTCGCTCTCATTCGGGCGGGAGCTTCGACAACGTCCATGGTGGGGGAGGCGGTGTTGTGCAGTATTCCGTTGCTGGTCATGGCATACGGCGTGATTTCCGTCGTCGCTGCGTTGACAGCAGCGATTAGCCGCAACCCCGTTGTCACCGGAATGGTTTGCGCGGTTCTCTTGGTGTTGGGTTCGTTGAGCGCTCATGTTGAAAGCGTGGGCATGGGCGTCGCGCTGCTGGCTCCATTCGCCTCGTTTGATCCCGCTTCCCAGGTGGGGACGATTGGGTTCCTTGGGCGAGGGACGAACGCGATGCCTTTTGGAGAGGTCGTCGGCGCATCGGGCGCTCTGCTGGTGGTCTTGGGCGCCGTATCTCCGTTGATGGTGCGCCTGAGTGTTCCAAAGATCGAAAGGGGATGATCTCGATGATTGACCTTCAAACGCTGACGATCTCTTATGGAAAGAAGGTGCTCGTAGATTCGGTGAACGCTGAGTTTGCCCCGGGTACGGTCTACGGTCTCGTCGCTCCGAACGGGCATGGAAAGACGACGTTGCTGCGTGCGATGGCAGGTTTGCCGGGTCCTCGCGTGGACGGGAGCATCGTTCTGGATGAGGTGCAGGGTACGGGTGCGAGAGAGGTCCGTTCTATGATCTTCTATGCACCTGGTGAGGGGACGCTGCTGTATCCCGGATTGCGTGCGGAAGATCACCTCAAGATGGTTTGCGATATGTGGCCGCATGCTCGCGATATCGAAGAGATAGTGGAACAAACGCAGATAGGCGAGTTCGCGAAGATGAGGATCCGCACTCTGAGCCAGGGCATGAAGCAGCAGCTTACCCTGGCGATTGCGTATGCGACGGGCGCGCGGTACCTTCTATTAGATGAGCCCATGAACGCGCTCGACCCCAGCAGGGTGGACTTGCATTCCGAGATTCTCAGGAAGCTGGCCGATTCTGGTACGTGCATCATCATGTCATCCCACATCTTGGATTCGGTCGATAGGCTGTGCGATGAGATTCTGTTTTTGAAGGATGGGAGGCTCATTAGAAGCATTCCGCAAGATGATGCTGCGCCGAAGTCTCCTGGATCCCATTTCGCAAAGCCTGCCGGACGCGCCGAGGGTGCGCTAAGCACGTATCGGCGACTCTACGAAAAGGGCGGGTAGAAATGCAAGTTAAAAATCTATGTGGCCAATGTGATACCGTTGAACCCGCATATCGATACCGCTCAGCCATTCGCCTCGCCCCCGTCGCACGTATCTTCATCCGGTCTGTTACTTTTAATCTAACAATTCTTTGAGGAACGTAGGTGCTTCTAAATGTACTGTCGACTTCTTCTCAAACTAATCCTAAGAGACAAGGCCGTATGGATT
>CABRFA010000026.1 GCA_902470065.1 uncultured Collinsella sp. | reverse complement strand
GAGCACGTCTATATGGCCACGCTGCCCGGCATGTTCGAGCGAACCATCAGCTGCAGCTCGCTGTCTAAGACGTACTCCATCACCGGCTGGCGTCTGGGCTACACCATCGCCCCGGCCCAGATCACCGAGCGCATCAAGAAGGTCCACGACTTTCTCACCGTGGGTGCCGCCGCTCCCCTGCAGGAAGCCGTTGTCACCGCCCTCAACTTCGACGACAGCTATTACGATGAGGTCCTTGACCTCTATACCGCCAAACGCGACCTGTTCTGCCAGGGACTCGATAGCATCGGTCTTGAGCATAACGTGCCGCAGGGCGCCTACTACGTCATGATGGACATCTCTGAGTTTGGCTATGACAGCGACCTCGAATTCTGCGAGGACCTCGCATCCAAGGTGGGCGTGGGCGCCGTGCCCGGCTCGAGCTTCTTCCGCGAGCCCGTCAACCATCTGATTCGTTTCCACTTTGCCAAGCGGGATGAGACGCTTAACGCGGCACTGGAGAACCTCAAGTCGCTACGTGATAAAATCAAGCCGCGCGGGTAAGGACGGCCCGGCAACTAAAGCAACCAAAGAAGCCTCGCACCGCCCGCCACGTTGCGAGGCTTCTTTTTATAGCGCTTTCTTAAATGGTTTAGAGCCCTATACTTTAGTCACGGAGCAACTCGTCCCAGAGAGAGGAATACTATGGCAGAACAGCAGCTTATCGGAGCGCTCGAGGCCGGCGGCACCAAGATGGTCTGCGCCACGGGATATGCAGACGGTACGGTCCTGGAGCGCGAACAGATCGCGACCACGACCCCGCAGGAGACCGTCGAGGCCGTCAACGCGTGGTTTGCGAACAAGGGCATCGCCGCGCTGGGCATCGGCGCCTTTGGCCCCACCGCAGTCAACCCTGCCTCGCCCCAATACGGCAAGATCCTGGAGACGCCCAAAACGGCATGGCGCTACTTTGATCTGCTGGGCACTATCCAAAACGAGCTCAATATCCCCTGCGGCTACGATACCGACGTCAACGTCGCCTGCCTGGGCGAGGTCACCTTTGGTTGCGCCCAGGGCCTCACGGACGTGGTCTACCTGACCATCGGTACCGGCGTGGGCGCCGGCGTGCTCTCGGGCGGTAAGCTCGTACACGGCATGATGCATCCCGAGGCCGGCCACATCCTGGTCACGCGCGACCCGCGCGACACCATTGGCGAGCACAGCGCCTGCCCCTTCCACGACAATTGCCTCGAGGGTCTCATCGCCGGCCCCGGCGTTAAAAAGCGCTGGGATGGCAAGAGCGCCGGAGACATGGCCGATGACCCGGAGGCCATGGACCTGCTCGCAGGCTATCTGGCACAGGCGCTCATGACCTACACGCTGTGCTACGCGCCGCAAAAGATCATCATCGGTGGCGGCGTGGCCGACCACACCCCCATCGTGCCGCTCGCGCGCAAGAAGTGCGCCGAGATGCTCAACGGTTATATCGTCACGCCCGAGGTCAACGACATCGATACCTATATTGTCAACAACAGCCTTGAGGGCAAGCAGGGCATCATGGGCTGCCTGGCTCTGGGCGCGCAGGCGCTTCAGTAACAGACGCACCCACAGGGCGTGGCGCGCCCGGCAAATCCAACCTACGGAACGACGCCACCACGCCCTATATAAGCCCTCTAATAAAAAAGGCCGCCTAGCACCAAGCATACGTCCTAGGCGGCCTTTTTGGCACATATGAGCGATCGTAGTAGATATCGGAGCACAACGCCCGTTGCCGCTCCACAGCAGTCGATCATCACATCGGTGATCATGCCGGCGCGTCCCGGCACAAAGAGCTGAATCGTCTCGTCGATCGAAGGAATCAGCAGCAGGAACACCGCCGTGGGCAGCAGCACGTCAAAGGTGCGCCGGCCCTCAAAATCAAAGGCGTGCGTTGCCAAGATGCCGAGCACCATATACTCGGTAAAATGCGCGCACTTGCGAACAACAAAGTTGGTCACCCATTCATATGGAAGTCCCACGCCGTGCAGGAAACCGCGGATAGCTTCCATGACCGTTAGGCTCAGCGAGCCCGACCCCGAGCCGGGAACCAGCGAATTGCCCCAGATCAAGAGCGCCATCAGGCAGGTCACGACCGCCCATTTTCGATTGATCTTAACCATGCAGAAGTTATGCCTCCGCGCGGAGCGGCGCGAAGCTGGCGGTACCGCCCTCGATAACGCTCAGGTAGGCACGGCCCGTACGCTTGGCGGTAGAGGACTGCAGGTGCTCGATCTCCTCCTCGAGGATCTGATTGACGCGCTCGTGACGACGGTTTTCCATAATGCCGGCGGCAATAGCCTCGGCCCGCTCGATGCTCTCGCGCGAGATACGGGCAGTATCCTCGGGGAACACAGCGCTGTGACGGCCGACATAGGCGGGGGCAGCAGGCTGAGGGGCAGCGACGGGAGCGGGGGCTGCAACAGGAGCAGGCTCGTCAATCTCATCCAGAATCGCGGTGGCGGCGGCCCACATGCCCTCGTGGCCCGAGTAATCGGCCATGGGAACATCAACCTCGAGCGAGGCGTCCGGAAGGTCGCCGGTGTCGATGCGATCTTGGGCATCAATCGATGCGGTGATGGCTGCAGGCTCATCGAGGTCATCGAGATCGATGTCCGCGGCACCGGAGATGATAGGCATGCTGGCGAGGTTTGCATTGTACGGCGCAGCCTCGGCCGCCTGCTGCTGGGCAGGAGCGCCCCACAACGAGCTTTCGGCGGCACGGCGGGCGGCAACGGCCTCCTCGTCCGCAGTCATGGCTTCATCAACGTACGAATTGTCGGCAGAAGCGTTCGCGTCCACCGAGGTAGCGTTGTAGGCGTTATTGGCTGCCGCGTTGGCAACGAGTGCCACGAAAGCCGCCGTGCTGC
Organism: uncultured Collinsella sp.; assembly: GCA_902470065.1. Classification (GTDB taxonomy): domain Bacteria; phylum Actinomycetota; class Coriobacteriia; order Coriobacteriales; family Coriobacteriaceae; genus Collinsella. The sequence continues at coordinate 6,730 of CABRFA010000026.1, read as the reverse complement.
CCGCAGGGGCGGCCTGGGAACCAGACACGGCGCGTGCCGCGGCGGCGATGTCGTCGCGATTGAAGGAGCCGGTCTGCCCGCCGTTGGTGAGCTCGTCGATGGCGACTTGATAGACGTCGCGCGAGTGTGCAGGGTCGCAGCTCACCGGCGAATCGTCGTCGAGCATACTGTCGATCATGGACCAAGCCTCGGCCTCGTCCATAGCATCTGCAGCTCGAGCGATGGTAGGGACACCATCATCGGCATGACGGCGCTGGAACGCACCAGTCAGGCCGGAAAGGAATGCCGAGGTAGACTGCTCCGCCTGAGCCTGAGAAGCAGAAGCCGCAGCGTAAGGAGTCGCATCCTGCTGCTGAGCTGGAATCGAGGCGGTCTTGAACTCGCTTTGATGCTGATTGAGATTGGCGGCACCGCCCATGGCATCGGGCTGGAACAGGCGCTCTTCACGCTGCGCACGGTACTCAGAGATACCCAGCGAGGCGGCATAGATACCCACGCCCGCCACCGCGCCCACGGCGAAGGGAACCGCACCCGCCACGACCGTCTCGTTCACCGACGAAAACGGAAGCGTCGCGGCATACATAACCACGGGAGCGGCAAGGCCGATCCCGCACGAAAGTCCGGCAAGGACTGCTCGTTGTGTTGCATCAGAAGAAGCCATGAGCTCTCCCCATCTTCCAGCACCCAAATCGCATCATTCAGTTGGCTGCGCGAGAGAAGATGAAGCGGGGCTATGCCCCAAAGCAACGGTATATGGTTCGTTTCATCTGCGTTTTCCGTCGCGAAGCTTAAAAGCTATTATGCGAAACCGCCCTGTCGATTGCAAGCGACGATGTCGGATTGAAACGGGAAACCTGCTGCTTGCCAGTCTTATGGTCAAAAATAAGTGCGGAGCGGCGATATGGAAAAGGGCCGAGGCGCAAGCCCCGACCCTTTATCGCATTGATGGCTATCGCTGCGTGTGGATGACAACCTAGAACGTCTGCTCGTAGTCGCTGTGCTTTTTGGCCGAACGCACCAGGAACTCCTGGTTGGTGTTGGTGCCCTTGAGGCCCTTGATAAACGATGCGGCCGCGCGCTCGGTATTGTTCATGCCGGCGAGGATGCGACGCAGACCAAAGACAAACGGGCGCATCTGCTCGTCGACCAGCAGATCCTCGTTGCGCGTACCGGAGGCAACGGGGTCAATGGCCGGGAAGATGCGGCGGTCGGCCAGGTCGCGGTCGAGCTTGAGCTCCATGTTGCCGGTGCCCTTGAACTCCTCAAAGATGACCTCGTCCATCTTGGAGCCGGTGTCGATGAGGGCAGAGGCCAGGATGGTGAGCGAGCCACCGTTCTCGATATTGCGGGCTGCGCCCAGGAAGCGCTTGGGCGGATACAGTGCCGCCGAATCGACGCCGCCCGAAAGGATGCGGCCTGAGGCGGGCGCCGCCAAGTTGTAGGCGCGGGCAAGACGCGTGATGGAGTCGAGCACCACCACGACATCGCCGCCCAGCTCCACGATGCGCTTGGCGCGCTCGATGACGAGCTCTGCCACACGAGTGTGGTTGTCGGCGGGCATATCGAAGGTCGACGCCACAACCTCGCCCTTGATGGAACGCTGCATATCGGTAACCTCTTCGGGGCGCTCGTCGACGAGCAGGCAGATGAGGTGCACCTCGGGGTTGTTAATCGAGATAGACTGGCAGATCTTCTTGAGGATTGTGGTCTTGCCGGCCTTGGGCGGGGACACGATCAAGCCACGCTGACCCTTGCCGATCGGCGACACGATGTCGATGGCGCGACCGGTAATGGAGTCCTTGCCATGCTCCATGCGCAGCGGCTCGTTGGGATAGACCGGGGTGAGGTCACCGAACTTGGGGCGGTTGCGAATCTGCTCGGGGTCTAGACCGTTGACGGTCGTGATTTTGGCGAGGCCGGCGCGCTTGTCGCCGCCGCGCGAAGGACGAAGCGAGCCCTCGATGACGTCGCCCGTGCGCAGACGCGCGGAGCGGATGAGGTAGGCGGGCACGAAGGCGTCGTCGTTGGACTTCATGTAGCCATGGGCATGGATGATACCGGAGCTGTCCGGACGAATCTGCAGGATGCCCTTGATGTCGCGGAAGCCCTCGGCCTTCGCGGCGGTGACGTAGATCTCCTCGACGATCTCGGCTTTCTTCTTGCCGGTCGTCTCAATCTCGAACTCCTTGGCCTTCTCGCGCAGCTCGGCGACCTTCATGGCCGCGAGCTCCTCGCGCGAAAGCGTGGGCTCGGTGGGAGCGGCATTACGCTCCTTGTTGCGCTGCTTGCGATCGCGCTGGCGGTTGCGGCGGTCGTTGTTGCGCTCGTCCTTGCGCTCGTTGCGCTCGTCGTTGCGCTTGTGCTGGCGACGGTTGGGGCGAGCGCCGTCTTCGGCCTCGGCGGGCGCGGCGCCATCGGTTGCGGCGGCATCGGCGTTAGCCGCAGTATCATCGCTGGCCTCGGCCTTGGAATCGCCCTGCAGCTCGGCCTCGGCCTGCTGCTCGGACGCCTTGGCCTTAGCGGACTGCTTACGACCGCGCTTGGGCTTCTCGGACGCAGACTGTTCGACGTCTTGGGGCTCGGCGGCATCAGTCGATGCATCGGCGGTCGTCTCGGCGGAATCCTCGGACGCACCCTTCTTGGCAGTCTTGGCCTTGGACGTGCGCTTAGCAGCAGTACGATGGCTGCGACCAGGACGGACGTCGGCGGGCTCGACATCGGCGGGAGCGGCCTCGGAAGTCGTAGCATCCTGGACGGGTGCATCGGCAGCGGTTGCAGACTCGGCGGTCGCCGCAGCATCCCGAGCGGCTGCAGCTGCGGCTGCGGCCTTCTCTGCCTCGACGAAGGCCTTGGGCTTGCGACCGCGACGGTGCGGGCGCAAAGCCGGATCGACAACGGGAACTTCGCTGGCCTCGACAGGCGCAGCGGACTCAGCAGGCGATGCGCCCTCCCCTGCCGCGGAACGAACCGAAGCCTCGGTGAGCTCGAGGGTTACCTGATCGGCAACCTGCTCGGCCTTAGCAGCCGTGCGACGGCGTGTGCGCGGTGCCGGCTTCTCGGTCGGCTGGTCGGCGGCAGGTGTCTCGGTGGCGGCAGGCGTCTCGGGCACAGACGGAGCTGCAAGCTCGGTCAGAGCCGCGGCCTCGCGCTCGGCAGCACGACGGCGGGCGCGCACCACCTGAGCCTCGCTAATCTGCGCCAACGCACGTGCCTGCGCGACCTCATCGGAAATCGGCGCCGAGGAGTCAGCTGCAACGGTGCGCTTGACGCGCGTCATGCGCGTGGTACGGCGCTTGGGCTTGGTGACCTCCTCGCCGTCAGCAGCAGGCTTGGCCGTGCGGCGCGTACGCTTGGGCTTTGCCGGAGCAGCCTCCTCACCAGTTGCAGGCACGGCCTTCTCAGCCGTTGCAGGCGTAGGCGTCGAAGCAGCCTTAGGCGTCTCAGGAGCCGAGGCATGCGCGGGCGCCGCGACCTGGTCCGACGCAACCGGTGCAGCGGGAGCGGCTTGCGTCGTCGTTATTTCGTTTTCTTGCTGTTGATCAGACACAGTGTTTGCTCAACTTTCTTTTCAAGCCCTGTGATCACATGCTCCCTGCATAAACCTTCAGGGCGGCTAAACAGTCTAGTTCCGTTCAAAACGACGGACATCATTGATCTGTATCGAGATGATTGCGTCATATACGCAGCGTTAGTGTAACACAACCGCCGCCACCTGCAACTTAGTCATTGGGAACGCTCTTAAACGACTAGTCAAAAGGGGCACTCTTTGGTTTAACACCCACAAATCTGACTGCCTCCGCCAAAACTATGGCGGTTTACTACGATGAATCGCTCAACCGCGACCACTCCGAAACTTGTTGAACTAAAACCGCAGGTAGATGCCCTGCACTTTTTTGCGAAAAGCTGGCGTGGTTGGAATTTCTCATATTCATCGTAGTAAACCGGCATAGTTTCGTATTTCCAGCAGTTCCAAATTCGTCAATACGTCGGCGTTTGCAAAAAGCCCGACCTCCGCATGGAGATCGGGCTTATAGGGCTCAGCAAAGCCGAACCTTCACGGTCAAAGGACCCGTAGATTACATCTGCTCGGGAGCGGAGACACCAACGAGGGTGAGAACCAGAGCGAGCGTCACGCGGACGGCGTCGCAAGCGGCCAGACGGGCGCGCGAAAGCTCGGGGTCGACGGGACGGCCCTCGCTCGGCAGGACCTGGCAGGCAGCGTAGAAGCTGTGGAAGTCGCCGGCGAGCTCCTCGGCAAAGTGCGTCAGACGGAACGGGGCGCGGTCGCGAGCGCAGCTGGCGATGAGGTCGGTGAGCTCGTTGAGCTTACGCGAAAGGGCGAGCTCGGTCGGGTCGGTCAGCAGCGAGTAATCGACATTCTCACCGATGGCCTTGGCGGCGACGGCCTTCATGCCCATCTCATCAGCCTGCTCGGGCGTAACGTCAGCGGCACGGCGCAGAATGGAGCACACGCGAGCGTGAGCGTACTGCACGTAGTACACCGGGTTGGAGTTGTCGCGTTTCTTAACGGCCTCGATGTCGAAGTCGACCATCTGGTTGGAGCTCTTGGAGATGAGCGTGTAGCGGGCGGCGTCGGAGCCGACCTCGTCGACGAGCTCCTGCAGGGTCACCATGGTGCCCTTGCGCTTGGACATACGGACGGGCTTGCCGTTACGCAGCAGGTTGACGAGCTGGCCCAGCAGAACCTCGAACTTGCCGGGGTAACCCAAGGCATCGCAGACGCAGCGGACGCGCTCGATGTAGCCGTGGTGGTCGGCGCCCCAGATGTCGATGACGTGGTCAACGCGCTGGAACTTATCCCAGTGATAGGCAACGTCGGAGGCGAAATAGGTGTACTCGCCGTCGGACTTGATCAGGACGCGGTCCTTGTCGTCGCCCAGATCGGTGGAACGGAACCACAGGGCGCCGTCCTTAGTGTAGAGGTAGCCCATCTTGTCGAGCTTCTCGAAAGCGCGGTCGACGGCGGAGGTGCCGGCGGTCTCGCCCTCGGTGTCCTTCACATACAGCGAGCGCTCGGAGAACCAGCGGTCGAAGTCGCAATTGACGGCGTGGCAGAGGTCGCGCATGTTGTCGACCATCTTCACATAGCCGCGCTCACGGAAGCTCTCCATGCGCTCCTGCGGATCGGCCTCGACCCACTTGTCGCCGTCGGTGCGCCAGAACTCGGCGGCCTCGTCGATGATGTAATCGCCGCCGTAAGAGTCCTTGCCCAGAGTCTCGGCAAAGTTGTCCTGGTACGGATGGGTCTCGGGATGCTCGTCGTTCTCATCGGCAACGAAGGCGTCGCGGTCAGCGATCAGCAGCTTGTGAGCCTCGTCGATATCCACGCCCTGCTTGGCGATGATGTCGGCAAGCTGCATATAGCGCGTGCTGATGGAGTTGCCGAAGGTGTTCATCTGAGAGCCGTGGTCATTGATGTAGAACTCACGCTGGATGTCGTAACCGGCGTGATCCATAACGCGGCAGAGGGAGTCACCCAGAGCGGCCCAGCGGCCATGGCCGATGTGCATGGGGCCGACGGGGTTGGCGGAGACGAACTCGACCTGGGTCTTCAAGCCGCCACCGACGTTGGACTTAGCGAAGTCCATGCCCTTCTCGCGGGCCTCACCAAAGATGGCATTCTTGACAGCGACGGAAAGGTAGAAGTTTATGAAGCCAGGGCCGGCGATCTCGACCTTCTCGATCGCGGGGTCCTCGGGCATATGGGCAACGACGGCCTCGGCGATCTTGCGCGGGGCACAGTGAGCCAGCTTGGCGGACTTCAGGGCCATGGTGGAGGTCCACTCGCCATGAGAAGTGTCAGCCGGTCGCTCGATGGCGCAATCGTCAAGTTCAAATGCGGAAAGGTCGCCGGCCTCCTGGGCCGCAGCAAGCGCAGCGCGTACCAGCTCTTCAATCTTCTCGGGCATAGGTCCTCCTTGTGTTAAAGCCCCCGAGCTCTTGGTCACTCGTAGGGCAAAAGCCAGAGTTTGTAGCACTCTATCACAAGCGGTAGCTACTGTCGCAGGGTAAAGCTAATAGATATTGCATATGCACAAAATTGACTACAGCTTGTATGGAGTCACTCAAAGATGCCAGTCTGCCTGCAAATTATGCACGCGTTGAAAATGCATAAAGGTGTGAATGAGCTGCGTCTTTTATCGAATACTCTTACCTATCGGAGTTGTGTGCTTTTCCTGCATAAAGTGATGGTTTGCGCATGTCAGCGTGGTATTCTAGACATACGTAAATTCGTATAAGTTGGAGGTAGCATGTTCTCAATCGGTCAACACGTCATTCATCCGGGCCAGGGAGTCTGCACCGTCGTCGGTTTTAGGGACGATACGCCGCAGCCCATGCTGCTGCTCGAGACCAAGCAGGGACATGCGCAGACGATCCTCATGTACCCCGTGGCGCAGGCCGACCGTTTGCACGCCGCCATCTCGCAGCAAGATGCCGAGCACCTGCTGAGCCACTATGACGAGCTGGAGTGCGACACCTTTACCGAGCGCAACAGCTCGCTTGAGGAGACGCACTTTAAGCAGCAGCTCAAGCTGGGCGCGCCCGAGACGGTCCGCGTGGCAAAGACCATGATGTACCGCATTCGCCAGGCCGAGGAAGCTGATAAAAAGCCCAGCTCCTACTACATGCGCGTACTCAAGGAAGCCAAGCGCCGCTCCATCGAGGAGTTCGCCGTGGCCCTGGGCGTCACCGAGGAGGACGCCGAAGC
>CABRFA010000025.1 GCA_902470065.1 uncultured Collinsella sp. | reverse complement strand
AACACGCGGAACATTTCCTTGCGCACGACGTCGGTCGACTGGCCGATACCGTGGACAAACACGTCAACCTGCTCGATCGCGGGCGTCTCGATGGGTTTAAAACCAAACGGCTCGAACACGCCGGCCGCAATCTGCTGCATCTTTTGCCAGGCGCGCATCTCGGCGCCGATAAGGTCGCGGGTTCCCTCCGCCTTCTGTGCCTGCATGGGCAAACACCTTTCTTTTGTATCGCGTCATAGGTAGTGGACATTATACGGCACAAAGCAGCAACGCGGCGGCGCGCCTGACCGAACGAGGGTATGGGGACTCGTTCGGCCAGACGCGCCGCCGCTGTTTGCGATCCGTTTTTTCTCCGTCCCCTTCGGATCACGCGACCCCTTGGGGACGGAGGAAAAGGGATCATTTCGTAGGCCCGTGGCCGCCTTGGAAACCGAATGATGGTACGAGCATCCATTCGGCTTCCAAGGCGGCCACGGACAGAACGGGGCGAACAGAAAAGAGCGACGGACGTCTACTCCCCCGCCACGCTCGCACGCAGCTTGGCGGCGATGGGCTCGGATGCCAGCAGGAACACGAGCATGACCACGGAGCACGTCAGGCACACAATCCAGGTGCTCGCAAAGGAGCCCGTGGCATCGAACAGCACGCCCGAGACGATGGCACCCACGGTGCCGCCGACCATCTCGAGCGAGGTAATGGTACCCGTGACCTTGCCGAGGTCCGCCATGCCAAACTGCTTGGACGCGGCAATAGTAGGCGTGATGGTGCCCATGCACGTTCCGACGCCAAAGCTCACGGCAGCCACGATGGGACCAAGATCGGTCGCGGGGAAGCACAGCGCCACACAGGCGACAATACACGCAACGGATCCCAGCACGTTGCCAAAGCGCAGGCCAAAGCGATCGTAGATGGCGCCGAGCGAAATCTTGGCGATAACGACGGTGACCATATAGGCCGAAAGCACCGTACCGGCCCACATGGGATCGTGGCCGCCCGTGACGATCTTGGCGCCGTTGACGGTAACGCTCGTCATGTTGGTGACCTGGTTGGGCAAGATGGCGCCGTTAACGAGCCCCATAAAGAGGAAGGCGACGACAAGCAGCCAAAACGCCGGGCTCTTCTTGATGCGAGACCAGCCAACGCTAACCTCGGGCGCCGTGTGCTCGTCCTTGTCGCCGGCCGTCGAGACGGACGGATCGCCCGGGTTCTCGCCGAGCGGCTTCAGGCCGATCTCGGAAGGCTTGGTGCGGAAGGAATAGGCCGTGATGGGCAGCGCCGCCACCATGCAGATAGCCGCGAGCGCCAGGAAGGCGGAACGCCAGCCAACGCTCACGATCAGCGAGCTCACGACGGGAGACAGAATAGCGCCGCCAAAGCCCGAGCCCGAAAGTGCGATGGAGATGGCAAGGCCTCGCTTGGCCGTAAACCAGTTGGCGGTCACCAGGCTGATAAGCAGACGGGTCGAGGCGACGGCAAAGCACCCCGAGACGGCAAAGAGCACGTAGACCTGCCAAAGCTCACCCACAAAGCTCATGCCCGCGAGCACCGCCGAGGTGGCGACAACGGTGAGCGAGCCCAATACGCGGCCACTCACCTTATCGGCAACATGGCCGATAACGAGCGAACCCACGACGCTCACCACGGTGGAGATGGCATTGGAGATGTTGTACTGCGCAAGGGAAATGCCCAGGTCGCTGACGATCAGCGGCTGGAACAGGCTCATGCAGTTGACGAAAATCGTGTAGCACGTGGCCATGATCACGAAGCCGGAGGTCACCACGAGCCAGCCGGGGAAGAACTTACGCTGCTGGGACATACTGCTCCTTATTTAACAAACGAATAGCCGGCGCCGGGCGCCGGTAGTGCCCAAGATTGCCTTGAAAGACAAGGGCATAGGCCTTACGGCCATGCCCGCAGGCTTGAAAGGCAAGGTTGGATGCTACCGGTGGTCGGCGATATAGCCCAAAGCGACGGCGGTATAAGCCGCAGCACCGAGCGGCAGCTCGGCATCGTTAAAACGTGCCTTGGGATGGTGCTGGGCAAAGTGTTCGTCCGTGTCGGTTACGGCCGCGCCCACGGTAAAGTACGCACTCGGAATCTCGCTCGAGATAAGCGCGAAGTCCTCACTCGCCATGGCATGGAAAAGCGGCAAGAAAGCCGCCTTGGGCAGCACTGCGCCCACATAGCCAAGCGACGCCTGAGTCATATCGCTGTCGAGTACAAGCGGCGGAACATCCGAAAGCGTCTCGATGGTCGCCGGCGTACGATATGTTGTGGCAACGCCGTTAACGACCTCCGCGATGCGGGTCTTGAGGTGCTCCATGAGCTCAACATCGAAGCCGCGCAGCGTTCCCTCGAGCACGCAGGTGTCGGGGATGACGTTGGCCGCCAAGCCGCCAGCAAACTTACCAACGGTAAGTGCGACTTCCTTGGCCGCCGGCACCTCGCGGGCGATAAGCTCCTGGAGCGCCAGGTGCACATGGACGCCGGCCGCGATGGGGTCGATGCAGATCTCGGGGCTCGAGCCATGGCCGCCCTTGCCCTGGAGCGTGATGCGGAAACCGTACACGCCCGAAAGCGCCGGACTGCCGTAGAGCACCAGGCCAAGCGGCGACTGGCTGTTGACATGCATGGCAAAGGCCGCCTGAGGACGCGGGTTCTGCAGCAGGCCATCGGCGATGGCAGCGCGTGCCCCTTCAAAGGTCTCCTCGCCCGGCTGGAACAGCAACTTGACGGTAGCGTTGGCCTCCACAAGCTCGGCCTCTCGAGCCTTGAGCAAACGGGCCGCGCCGAGCAACGCCGTCGCATGCATATCGTGACCGCAAGCATGCATGCAGCCGTTGGTAGAGGCGAAAGGCTCGCCCGACTCTTCGGCAACGGGCAGGGCATCCATGTCGCCACGAAGCATGACGACCGTTCCGGCCTGCTCGTCCTTGCACGTGCCATTGCCCTGAGCGGCCGCACCGGCACCGATCAGGCCAACGACGCAGGAACCGTCGACTAGCGTGGTATGGGGGATGTCCATCTCGTCCAGACGTGCCTGGATATAGGCAGACGTCTGCGGAAGATTGTTACCCAGCTCGGGCATCTGGTGTAGATCGTGTCGCCATGCAGCGAGCTCGTCTGCAAAAGCCTGAGCTTCTGCGACAAGACCGTCACCGATAGCGGCCTGCGCCGCCGCGGTGGCCTGGGGCGCTGGTTGCGGTTGAAAATTGGACAGAGCTGATGCCATAGAAGCCCTCCAGTAACGTTTTTGCAGCACGCACTTTGATAGCGTAAAGTGCAAGGTACAACTGTAAGGGCATGACATAAAAATGCCGCCCTGGGAGGGCGGCGCAACAAGTTGTTTACAATTGCGGGTGTGATTTTCGGCGCAAGAAATCGAAATGCGTCTCGCTCAAGATAATCGAAAGAAAGATGAGCGCGAAGCCGGCGAGCAGGCGCGAGGTGAGCGCCTCCCCCATCAGCAGCACCGAGAACAGCACGCCCGAAGGCGACTCCATCGAAAGGAGCAGTGAGCCCGTCGAGGCCGAGACATGCGCCAAGCCGACGTTTTGGATGAGCAGAGCCGCGCATGTGCAACCAACCGAGAGAAACGCCATCGCGCTGATAAAGCTCGGCGTCCACACGGACAGAGGCGCTTGGGTCTCGAATAGCAGCGACGTTGCCAGGCTCAGCACGCCGTTGCCCACAAACATCCAAAACGTGATGACGTTGATGTCCATTTTGCGACCGTACTTGGCAGTCACCGCCATCTGGATGGCGAAAAAGACCGCACCCGCCAGCGTAATGACATCACCGATGTTGAATTCAACGCTATCGAGCGCCACCAAGCCAATGCCCGCCAAGCACAGCAGCGCCGCGCCCAGGTTATAGCGGGTGAGTTTTTCGCCGCTCAGAAAATAGCTCGCGAACGGCACAACGATGCAATACGTGCCCGTCAAAAAAGCATTCTTGCCCGCCGTGGTGTGCGCCAGACCGACTGTCTGCAGGGCGTAGGCGGCCCACATAAGTGCGCCCATGCCAAGTCCGACGATAAGGTTGCGGGCGTTGAGGTGCGCGATGATGCGCTTGTGGAAGATGAAAAACATGACCAACGCCGCAGGCAGAAAGCGCACGTAGAGCAGTTCGAACACCGGAATGGTGTCGAGCGCGTCCTTCATGGTCGTAAAGGAGTAGCCCCAGACGACTGCCACCGAAAGCAGCAGGACTTTCCAGAACAGCGGCGAGCGAGCGCCGGCGCCGCGGGAGGTGCCGCCCGCGCCCAGGTCCTCGCGAGCAACAGGGCTATCGGGCATCATTTCGATATTGTCAGTGGCATGCTGGGCCATAGGGCATCCTCGCGCTCAATCTGGGCGTGGTGTCCGCACGCGCATGGCTGCGTGCCGCCTCATGGTCAAATAAAAGCAGGGCGCACCGGACCCCCGGCACGCCCCGCTACTGTAGCAACAACCAAGCAGCCCGTGCAATTCACTACGCTAAAGCATCGGGTTGGAAGATCTCGATGTTCCGACGGCGTTTACGTTGCTGAACTAAATCAATTTGGTTGACTCCAGTTTTTCGATGATCCAGTCGTTGGCTTTGATGACCGGGCGGCGGAAGACGACGCCCAGTGCCAGCGACGGAATCAGATAGCTCGCCAGAATGCCTAGCTCAATCCAGTACTCCATGTGGTACGCACCGGCCATGGCGGCATGCATGGCGTTGATGCCGTGGGTGAACGGCAGGAACGGATAGATCGCCTGGAACACGGGGCCGGTCATCTCGATGGGGAACGTGCCGCCCGAACCGCCGACCTGCATGACCAGCAGCACGACGGCGAGCGCCTTGCCGATATCGCCAAACGAAACCGTAAGCGTGTAGACGATATTGGAGAACACGAGACTCGCGACCCAGCCCGCCAGCACAAACTGCAGCGGGTCGTCGCACTGGATGCCAAAGAACAGGATGTCGCCCGCGCACACGAGCGTTGCCTGCAGCAGAGCCAAACCGCCAAAGAACAAGTAACGACCCAGGTAGATCTCGTGTAGGCGTACGGGGATGAGCTCGTTGATAAGCTCATCGTCGACCGAGACCTTCATCATGGCCGCTAGCACGATCGAGCCGACCCAGAGCGACAGAATCGTGTAGAACGGCGCCATGGCCGAGCCGTAGTTGCGGATCGGATAGACCGGCTTGCGATCGAGCGCGACGGGACCGGAAAGCGACACGGCCAGACCCTCGGGATCGTTGCCAATCATCGTCTTGATCGTGGCCAGATCGTCCGACATAAGGGCACCGTCGAGCTCGTCCTTAAAGGCACTGATCTTATCGGACGCTTCACCTAGCTGATCGGAAGCCTTGTTGACCAGCTTGGCGGCCTTGGAGAGGCCCTTCGCCAACGAGCCGGATGCATCGGTGAGACCACTCACGGCACTATCCAGGTCGCCCGAGATGCCATCAAGCGAGTCCAGAATGCCCGAAACCGTCTTCTTGAGCTCCTTGGCCTTAACCGAGAACGTGGAATCGTAATCGGATTTGGCGCCCGCGATGCCGGCCTTGGCATCGGCGATGGCCTGATCGACCTCGGCACGCGAGTTGTTGACCTCGGCCATGCTATCGGAGAGAGACTTCGCGGTGGCCGCCAGATCCTTGGCATTGTTGCGGTACTCAACGGCGATTCTGCCCAGCGACGTCGCGGCGGACTTGAGGCCGTCTTTCAAATTCTCATCGCTCACCTGGTCGGCAAGGCTGCGGAGCTGATCGGCCACCGTATCGATATCCTTGGCGCGCGCATTGAGGGCCGCAGCGGCATCGTTGAGTTGGGACACCGTAAGGTCGACATGCTGGTTTGCGGTGTCGAACGCCTTCGCGAGCTCGGCAGACACATTGTCGAACGAACCCGCACTTCCATCGATTGCGGCATCGATGGCATCGTTTGCCGCCTTAAGCGCTTCTTTGGAATCATCGATGCCGCTTTTGGCATGTTCCATGAGCTGCTTTGTCGACTCATCGACGGCACCGGTCTGCTTGAGCATGCCGCTCGCCGACGTCAGCGAATCGGACGTGGAGCTCAAAATGCCCGCCAGCGACGAAGCATTTGCCTGAACGTCTCGCAGGTCCTCAATCGAATCGCCAAGCGTCGAGGACAGGTTGGCGATAAAGTTGCTGACCTGGTCGGTGCTCATGTAATCGAGCAGGCTGGACACCGTCTTAAGACCGATGCTCGTAATGGTCTCGGTAAAAGTTTCGTTAACCTGGCTCTGAACGGCGTTCGAACCCTTCTCGGTCACGATCTGCGCAATGGCGTTGGCCTTCTGGTTCTCGTAAAACTCGATATCGGCGTGTTTCACGTCGGTCGAGAAAAGCGTCATCATGTCAGCGCTAAACGTTTTGGGGATAACGACGGCAGCATAGTACGCGCCCGACTTAACGCCCTCGATAGCCTTTTCGCGATTGTTGAGCACAACCCAATCGAAGCTCTCGTTGCCGCGTAGGGTGGCGGTCACGTTTTCGCCCACGTTAACCTCGACGGGGATCAAATCGCTCTCGTAACCCTCATCGGTGTTGACCACGGCGATCTTAAGATTGCCGGTGTTGCCGTACGGATCCCAGCTGCCGGCGATGTTAAACCACGCGTACAGACACGGTACGATAATGAGGCCCATCACGACAACCAAGCCGATCACGGAGCGAGACACGTTTTGGACATCGCGCTTAAACAGATGCAGGATGTTCTTCATTTATGCCTCACCTCCTTTGGAGTGCTTGCCAAGCGCGGTGGTATCTCCATCATTTGTGGCTGTGCTGTCGCTGCCCTGAGATTTATGGTGCGAGCCGATATGCGGCAAGCGGCCCGTGGACTGATCGCCGCCCTTGGCACCACGCTCGCTGGCGTTGAGGCCAAACATGTGGCGGGCGGCAGGAATGGCGGCCGTGTGTTCGCGCATCTCGCGACGCAGGTCCTCATCCGAAAGCGCCGAGATGCGCATCTGGGTATTGAGGCTCGCTCGGATATATTCGATATTGATAAGCCAGCCGCAGATGGCAATAACCGAGATGATCCAAATGACAAGCAGGATGATCTTGCCGTTATTGTCGATATCGAGAACCGTCGACAGGACAAAGAGCAGGACCTGAACGCCCACCACGGCGGCAAAACCGCCCTTGATGTAGTACGGGTAGCGATGTTCAAAGGCGACCGCATGATCGAGCAGTTCGCGACGGTACGAATCGGAATCGAGCATGACGCGCATGGCCGTGCGCAGCGAGTAGCGCTGGCGCGGCAGGTCGTTGGACTCGCAAATCATCATACCGGTCGTGGAGAGCTGTTTATCAAAGAGCAGGTTAAGGTTGAGCAGCAGCGGACGCAGCTGCAGGCCGATAAAGAGCGCCACGATCAAGAACACGCCCAGAATGCACAGGTTAAACAGGTAGTTGAACGAATACATGCCGCCGACCGTCTCGCGCAGCAGATTGATGCCGTAGGTAAAGGGCAGCAGCGGGTGCAGCCACTGGAAGAAGCCGGGCATCATCTCGATGGGGTACATGCCCGACGAACCCGGGATCTGCACGATGACGAGAATGACGCCGATAGCCTTGCCGATATGCTTAAACGTGGTGGACAGCGCATAGATGATATTGACGTAGGTGAACGAAATGGCGATGCCGCCCAGCACGAACAGCAGCGGGCTGACGCACTGCACGCCAATCACCAGATCGCCTACCGTAACGATGATGGCCTGCAACGCGCCCAGGATCACCATGAGCAACCAGCGGCCAAAGTAGCCTTGGCGCGCCGTAAAGCTGCCAACACCTTCACGGTCGACCTCGAGCTTGTAAATGGCGATGAGCACATAGCCGCCCACCCAAAGCGCCAGATTGGTGTAGAAGGGAGCGATGCCCGAGCCAAAGCTCTTGACCGGATAGATTGACTTGGACGTCAACTCAACCGGAGACGCCATGAAATCTGCCACGTCATTGACATCGACGCCCATCAGATCGGCCAGCTCGCCCATGGACTCGGAGGTCTGCAGCGCCGCGATGTCATTGGCGGCGGTTGCAAGCTTGTCCTGGACCTTGGCAAGCGAGGAATCGGTCTGGGACAGCGTGGTCTTGGCCTGGCCGAGCGTGGCGTTGAGTTGCGAAAGTGTACCGCGCGCACTTGCAATAGTAGGCGTGAGGCCAGACACGATTCCCGTCAGATCACCCGAGACGGCGGCAAACGAATCAAGTGCGCTCGAGACCTTCGGCAGCGCGTTTTGACCCAGGTCCGTCTGGGCTTGGCCAAGGTTGGTCGCACCGGTATGAATTGCGTTATTGATAGCGTCACTGGCACCCGAAACAGCCGCTGCGTCATTCGCCATGGCGCTCGACTGCGCGGACAGACCGTCCTTGATGCTCTGAAGCTTTTCATTCTGCTCTCGAAGCAAATCGATGGTCGATACAATGCGCGCGTCAATTTCCTCGGAACCTGTCGACGTGTCATTGGCGAGAATCTCCAAGTGCCCGATAACGGCCTTATTGTGGTCGATCGTCGCTTGAAGAGACTCGAGCGAGTTGTCGATACGGGTGGTCGTAGATGTGACCGCGCCCGTCAGCTTGCCGATGGCAGCGTTCGCAGAGGCCGACGTCTTGGTGAGCGCAAGGCTGCCTTCCGAGAGCGCCTTGGAGAGCGAGGTGATGGAGTTGCCCGCCGTGGTGCGAGCTTCGCTCAGCAGGTCGTTGCCCTGGGAGATCGCCTGCGTCAGCGACGGTGTCTGGCCTTGCAAGCCGGCAAGTGCCGCATCAGCCGAGGCGATAGCGCCACTCGTCTTATCGATGGCGGCATTCATATCGCCAATCGAATCGCGCACCTCGCCCAAGGTGTCGGACGCCTCGGACACCGAACTTGCCAGCGAGTCCTGAGTCTGGGTTGCCTTGTCCTTTAAATCGACACCGGCATCCTTGGCGATACCGGCAACAGTCTTGCCTACCGTAGAGACAAATTCCGAGTTGATCTGCTCCTCGATGGTGTTTGCACCGGTATCGGTAACCTTGGGCGCAATGGCGCTCTTCTTCTCATTGACGTAGTACGTGAGCTTGGGCTGATGGTAGTTGCCGTCGAGCATCGAAACCAGGTTATCCGAGAAGTTCTTGGGAATCACGATAGCGGCATAGTACTCGCCGCTCTCGACGCCCTCCTTGGCATCGGCCGTCGAGTCGACGAACGTCCAGCCCAACTGATGATTCTCCTTGAGCTGGTCGACCACTTTGTCGCCAGCGTTGAGCTCACCCACCAAGTCGTTTTGGGTGCCTCGATCGTTGTTGGCGATAGCAATCTTGATGCCTTGGGTGTTTCCATACGGATCCCAGTTTGCCACGATGTTATACCAGGCATACAGCGAGGGAATAACGCACACGCCTAGGGTAACCACCAGGGCGACGGGGTTCACAAGCAGTCGCTTAATGTCGCGCTTAAATATCGCAAAGGACACCTTTGCATTGGATAGTTTGCTGCCGAGACTCACGCTTGGACCATCCATCCTGTCGTTGAATCGAATCGTACTATCGACAACCATTGTACGTAGGCGCTTTAGTGCTTCGCGGCACAATGGTGCTGAGTTTTGCGGGTAGCAATATACTACGAAGATGAGTTAACGTACAGTTGTACAGTATCTTAAATTTCAGCAGGTCACAAAACCACAACCCGCACAAAT
>CABRFA010000024.1 GCA_902470065.1 uncultured Collinsella sp. | reverse complement strand
AGAACAACATCGAGTGGGCCGAGCGTCTGGAAGAGGCAGGCTGCACCGTCATCTATGGTTCCGAGGGCTTTAAATGCCACTCAAAGATCTGCCAGCTCACCTATCGCGAGGGCATGGCGCTAACGCGCCTCACGCTTTTGGGCACCGGCAACTTTAACGAGAAGACGGCCAAACTCTACAGCGACTTTATGCTCATGACCGCCCATCCCGGCATCGGCGAGGACGCCAACCTGTTCTTCCGCAATCTGTCGCTGGGCAACCTGCGCGGCGACTACCGCTTCCTGGGTGTGGCGCCCGTCGGACTGAAACCGCTCATCATGCGCGGGCTTGACCGCGAGATCCAGCGCGCCCTTGCCGGCGAGCCCGCCCGCGTGTTCTTTAAGCTCAACTCGCTGACCGACCGCGAGGTTATCGACAAGATCGCCGAGGCATCGTGTGCCGGCGTGCGCGTAGACATGATCATCCGCGGCATCTCGTGCCTCAAGCCCGGTGTTCCGGGCAAGACCGAGAACGTGCATGTCCGCTCCATCGTCGGACGCTTTTTGGAGCACGCGCGCGTCTATGCTTTCGGCGTGGACTCGGACATGATTTACCTGAGCTCGGCAGACATGATGACGCGCAACACCGAGCACCGCGTGGAGATTGCCTTCCCCGTGCTCGACCCCACCTGCCGCGCCCTAGTGCACGAGTACATGGGCATGCAGCTGCGCGACAACGTGAAGGCCCGCAGCCTCACGAGCGACGGCACCTGGGTCCCCGTGGAGCGTGCAGAGGGTGAGAAACCCTTCAACTCGCAGGAAGCCCTGCTGGAGCGTGCCTATCGCAACGCCGAGGCCGCCGCGCAGCAGCGTGCGCAGGAGAAGGAACGTGTGGCCGAGGAGGCCATTCAGGCCGAGGTTGAACACGGGGCAGCTGCCAAAACGGAAGCGGTTGCAGCTCCCCCGGTGAATAAGCCCGAGGCTGCCGCAGAGCCCGCCGTGGAGAAAGCGCCCGAGCCCGCTACCGCGACTCCGGAGCCCGCCGCCGAGGCAAAGCCCGCCCCTGTTCCTGAGCCGCAGCCAGTAGCACCCAAGGTCCAAGAGGTCCAGGCGACCGTCATTGAGCCCGAGCCCGCACCTGCACCTCAGCCCGAGCCGCAGGTCACCAAGCCCGCACCCGAGACGAGCGCCCGTCGCGATAAGCCCACCGGCAAGACCAAGGCCATCGAGCGCCATCGCCCCGGTCGCGTGCGCATGGGCCTGGGTCTGATCGGCCTGGGTCTTAAGACGCTCATTACCGGCAAGACGAAATAGTCGTTTGTAGAAGCAGTTTGTAGAAGCGCCCCGCATTTGAGGAAAGCCTCGGATGCGGAGCGCTTTTCCCTGCTACCATGGTGCGAACAACAACGCGAATGACAGGCAGGAATATGAAGCTCACTATAGAATCGATGACCTACGGCGCCGACGGGCTGGCGCACGCCGACAACGGCAAGGCCGTCTTTGTGCAGGGCGCCGTGGCAGGCGACACCGTCGAGGCCGAGGTCGTACAGGACGGCAAGTCGTTCATGCGTGCCCGCACCACCGAGATTCTGGAGCCAAGCCCCGATCGCATTCAGCCTCCCTGCCCCTTCGTGGGCATCTGCGGCGGCTGCTCGTGGGGCAATCTCTCACGCACGGCACAGCTCGCCGCCAAGGAGCAAAATCTGCGCTCCACGCTCGAGCGTATCGGCAAGTTCAGCCCCGATCAAGTCGATGAACTGGTGCAACCCATCCGCCACACCAAGGATGATTGGGGCTACCGCAATAAAATCGAACTCGAGCCGACCGTTGTAAACGGCCGCGTGCGCCTTGGCATGCACGGCGTCGACCCCAGCAAGATCGTGACCGTCGATTCGTGCCCGCTGTTCGATAAGCGTTTTCCCAAGGCGCTCAAGTCAGTCGTCGGCGCGCTCAACTATCTGAGCGGCAGCCACAACCTGGGTCTGGAGCGCGTGGGCATTCGTGCCTCGCGTCGCACCAAGGCACTCGAGGTCGCGCTTTGGACGCCCACAGGCTCTTTTCCGCGCTCGCAGGTCTCCCGCGTGCTGGCGGACGCCGCTCATCCCACGAGCATCGTGCGCGTGATGAGCAAGGGCGAAAAGAAGGCCCGCCGTGTCTCCAAGGTCGAAATGCTCGCCGGAGAGGGCTCATGGACCGAGAATATCGCCGAGGGTCAGATGCGCTTGTCTGCCCCGTCTTTTTTCCAGGTCAACACCAAGGGTGCCGAGATTTTGATCGAGCTTGTCATGGAAGCGCTCGACCCGCAGGAAGACGAGCTTGCCGTGGACCTGTACTGCGGTGCCGGCACCTTTACCCTGCCGCTCGCCCGCCGCTGCGACTTTGTCGCTGCCGTCGAGGCCTACGGCCCCGCCGTGCGCGATCTACGCCGTAACCTGGAAATCAACAAGCTTGATAACGTCGACGTCATTGGCGGAGACGCGGTGCGCGAGTTCCCCGACCAGGATGCCGACGTCTTGGTGGTCGACCCGCCGCGCGCAGGCCTCGCCCCCGAAGCGATCGACCTTATCGCCAGTACGAGTGCTCGCGATGTCGCCTACGTGAGCTGCGACCCGGCCACCCTGGCACGCGATCTCAAACGCTTTGTCGAAGAAGGCACCTTCTCCCCCGTAAAGATCACGCCAGTTGACCTGTTCCCGCAAACCTTCCACTGCGAGACTGTCGTCCACCTTAGGCGCAACTAGCCACTTAATCATTGCTCAGAAAAATCATTGGGAAATCGAGCGTGGCAAGCGGAGGTCTTCGGGGTATAAGACGGCTAATTGTATGCCGCCTATGAAAGGAACCCTCATGCCCAGCGTTGCCGTTCTCGCCGCCGATGGCTTTGAAACTATTGAGTGCTTGACCATGGTCGATGTCATGCGTCGCGGCGGCGTGCGTGCCACGCTCGTCTCGATCATGCCCACGCGCGAGGTCGTAAGCTCGCTGCAGATCCCCGTGACCTGCGATGCGCTCTTTGATGAGATCAACTTTGACGAGTACGACTGCGTCGTGCTGCCCGGCGGCCTGCCCGGTGCCACCAACTTGCGTGCAGATCAGCGCGTCTGCGACGTGGTCTGCGAGTTCGCCGCGACCAAGCACGTCGCCGCCATCTGCGCCGCCCCGTTTATCCTGGGCGAGCTCGACCTGCTCGAGGGGCGCCATGCCACGTGCTTCCCTGGCTTTGAGAAAAGCTTCCCCGAAGGCGCCTATACCGGCGAGAAGGTCACGCAAGACGGCAACATCATCACTGCCAGCGGCATGGCACAGTCACTCCCCTTTGCATTGGAGCTGCTGCGCACGCTCGCCGGCGACAAGGCCGTCGAGAAGGTCGCCGAGGGCATCCAACTATGATTTTGGCTTCGCAATCGCCGCGCCGCATAGAGCTGATGCGCGAGGCAGGCTACAACATTCGCGTGATTCCCGCAGATATCGACGAGACTCCCTTCGACGGCGAGGCCCCGCTTACGCTCGTCGAGCGATTGGCGCGAGCCAAAGCCGCTGCTGTCGCCGTCGAGCATGCCGAGCCCAATGAGTTGACCGTCGCGGCCGACACCATCGTCACCTTTGACGGCAAGATTCTGGGCAAGCCGGCAACCGAGGACGAGGCGCGCACCATGCTCCGTGAGCTTTCGGGCCGCACGCACCAGGTCGCAACCGGCGTCTGCATCGTTAAGGCAGGCGATACGGCCGCCCCGCATGCCGCCGAGAGTCTGTCGTTTGTCGATGTGACCGACGTGACATTCTACGAGCTCACCGACGAGCAGATCGAGCACTACGTTGCCTCGAGTGAGCCCATGGATAAGGCAGGCGCCTACGGCATCCAGGGCACAGGCGGCCGCATGCTCGTGCACGATATTTCGGGCGACTTCTATAACGTAGTGGGCCTACCCATCGCCCGCGTCGCGCGCGCGATTCAAAAACTCTCGTAATTGCATCTGGCGCTGGGTATTCCCCAGCGCCTACAATTTTGGCGTACCGTACGGATCCCGACCGGGCACAAGGCGCGGCGGAAAACCGATAGGAGTTAAACATGGATACACCACTCGAGGCCATTGACGTCTGCGATGTCGATGGCTTTTGCTATGGCAACTATACGGACGATGAGGCAGGCACCGGTTGCACCGTAATCGTGGCACCCGAGGGCGCCACCGGCGGAGTTGACGTTCGCGGTGGCGCTCCCGCTTCGCGCGAGACCGACCTGCTACGACCCGAGAACACCGTCGACAAGGTCCACGCCGTCTGCCTTTCGGGCGGATCGGCCTTTGGCCTCGAAGCTGCAAGCGGCGTCGCTCGCGAGCTTGAGAGACGCGGCATCGGCCTTCCCGTCGGCCCCACGCAGGTGCCTATCGTGTGCTCCAGCTGTATCTTCGATCTCGCCTTTGGTAACCCCACCGTTCGCCCCGACATTGAGGCCGGCATCGCCGCCGTGCGCGAAGCACTCGACCACACCCCCACCAAGCTCGAACAGGGCAACGTAGGCGCCGGCACGGGCGCTACCGTGGGTAAGCTCATGGGGCCTGCCACCTGCATGAAGGCCGGCCTTGGAGCTGCCGCCGTGGCACTCGGCCCTGTTAAGGTGGGCGCCGTGGTCTCGGTCAACGCCTGCGGCAACGTTGTCGACCCCTTCACCGGCGAGTGGGTCGCCGGTATGCGCGCCGCGGCCGATAGCGACCAGATCGTCGACATGGAACTCGCAGCCTTTGCCGCCGCCGGATCCATGCAGATGCCGCTCGACCGCACCAACACCACCATCAGCTGCATCGTCACCAACGTGGAACTCACTAAGGCACAAGCCACCAAGGTCTCCCAGATGGCCGCAGACGCCTACGCACACGCCATCCGTCCCACGCACACCACCAACGACGGCGACACCATCTACACCCTCGCCAGCGGCAAACTGGGCGTCCAGGCAAGCGCCGCCGTTCCCCTAGACCTGCTGGGCATGCTCGCCGTAAGGGCCTTGGAAACCGCCATCGTAAACGGAGCCAAAACCGCCAAAACCTCCCACGGCATCCCCGGCGCCGCGAAGTAGCCTAACCTGACCGGTTGCCCGGTGGGGCTTGGTTATGTTTGCTGCTCTACAGTCCTGGCTCGCACGAAGAGCACATTAAGTGCTCTTCGGCTCGTGCGGAACTCGCGACAAACATAACCAAGCCCCACCGGGCAACCTACCAACCAGATTCTTTTCAGCCCAGGCCCCTGTGTACCGCGCGTCGAAGATCTTCAAATTCAGGCAGCCTGACAATCGATTCTTATAGCAGAGGCCCCTTGGCCTTTAGTTTGATACAAGTTCCGCACGAGCCGGAAAGCACTTAATGTGCTTTCCGTGCGAGCAGGACTGTTCGCAGTAGCAAACTAAAGGCCAAGGGGCCCAGTCAACCTATCAGCAGCGATTACTCGGCAGCTAGTTGAATTTGAAGATCTTTGAGGCAAGACGGTATAGGCCGAGTGTGGTTTTGTCTCCGGCCCGTCCGCGCAGATTGGTGAAGAACCCGACCACGCCGTAGCGGGCACGACGATACATGCGCTCGTCGTAGGCCTTCAAATCATTCCACAGCGTCTTTAGGCGCTCGTCGGCGCAATCTTCCTCGGAAAGCTTGGTGAGCACCGAGCAGATCGCCATCATCATGGTGAAATAGCCCATCATGTACGAGCGCAGACGCGACGACTCAACATCGCTGTACAGGTGGTACGACTCCATCATGATGCGCGTCACACGGAACTGCTGACCCAGGCGCTTGACCATCGTGGCCTCATTGACGCTCTGGCCCTCGCGACCGATAAAGTAGCGATAGAGGTCGATGTCGGCGTAGTACATGGTCTTGCAGCGCGGTAGCGGCACGTATGCGTAGATATTATCCACGTAGAACGTGTGTGCCGGCATAGGCAGATTGGACTCGCGCAGCACATCGGTGCGATAGCACAGGCTGTGCATGAGCAGGTTCTGATCGGGACGGAAGTGTCCGATCTGGTCCCAAGAGAAAATCTTTTTGCGCGGCAGGGCAAACTTGTAGCCAATAGCGGTATGCGTGCCCTCGTAAACCTTCTCGTACACGTAGTTCGAGATAAACAGGTCGACGCGCTGGTCGCGCTCCTCAAAACCACGCAGAATCGACAGCATGGTCGAAAGCGCCGCACCATCGAGCCAGTCGTCCGAGTCGACAACCTTGTAGTAGGTGCCCTGCGCCTCGCGCAGGCCCGAGAGGACGGCGATACCGTGGCCGCCATTCTCCTGGTGCACCGCACGGATGATTCCAGGATAACGGGCCTCCCACTCGTCGGCCTTCGCGGCCGTCTCGTCCTTGGAGCCGTCGTCCACCACGATAATCTCGATATCGGTGGCGTAATTGCTCCCCTCCAAGATGGAGGTGATGCAATGGTCCATGTCCTTGGCGGCGTTATACGAGGGAATACCGAATGTTATGACTTTATGCATGGCAGGCGATAATCTCATCCGAAAGATCGAGGGCGGAATTGGTCACGGCGTCCATATCGTAGTAACGATACTCGGCCAGACGACCCACCGGGTGGAAGTTCGTCAGGTTCTGGACGCGCTCAAGATAGCGCTCATAGAGCTCACGGTTCTCGGGCTCCAGGATAGCGTAGTACGGCGTCTCGCCCGAGCCGGGCGTGTAGGCCTTGGAGTACTCCTTCATGATGGTGGTCTTGCCGGGCAAAACCTGACCGGTCATGTTCTTGAACTCGGTGATGCGCGTGTAGTCCTCGCTCGTGGTGTAGTTGACGGTGCCCACAGGCTGGAACTGATCCATATCGAGCGTCTTGAACTTCATATCGAGCGTGCGGTACGGCAGCGCGCCCAGGTCGAGGTTGAACAGCTCGTCGAGTGGACCGGTGTAGACGATCTCGCCACCATAGACCTTACCGTCGATCTTGACGGTAGTCTCGTCGATCTCAAAGAGGTCACGGGCGTCTACGTCACAGAATACGTCGATCAGGTCGTGATCGAGCATATGCTCGAACAACGCGGTATAGCCGTCCTGCGGCATGCCCTGGAAAGGAGCCTGCGGGAAGTAGCGATCGTCATCGCCCACAAAGACGGGAACGCGGCCGGTGATCGAGGGGTCGATCTGGTCGGGCGTCTGGCCCCACTGCTTCATGGTGTAATGCAAAAAAACGTTCTCGTAGACGTAATCGGCGACCTCGGCAAGATCCGGGTCGTTCTTCTTGCGCAGCTCCATAATGGGCACCTTGACGTCCTTGCCAAAGGTCTCCACGAGCTTTTGGTACAGTTCCTCGCCGCGCTCATCGCCAAAGGCGAGCTTGAGGCTCGCATGGTTAAAGGGCACGGGCATAAGGGTACCGTTGATGTTGGCGAGCACCTTGTGCTGGTAGTCCGTCCACTTGGTAAAGCGCGACAGGAAATTGTGGACGCGCTCGTTAAAGGTATGGTAGATGTGCGGACCATACTCGTGGACCAGGATTCCCGCCTCGTCAGTGCAGTCGAAGGCATTGCCCGCAATGTGGCTACGGCGCTCCAAAACGGCAACACGATAGCCGATAGTTTCGGCAAGACGGCGGGCGCAAACGGCACCGGCATAACCGGCGCCGACAACAATCATGTCGTACGCACCGGCATTAAAGCCTTCAGGCAGGCCTGAGGTAATCTGCATCGATACTCCTTGTCAAAAGCCACGTGCTCGTTAGCTGGGCTTTTCTCGAACATTCTTCGAGACATATTTATCAGAGCGATTATAGCGCTAATGCGTCCTATAATGAGCTTGCCACACAAGGAAAGCTCAAGCACCGCGGCGTACATTATTGAAAGGTAAACCCGCTAGCAGCGGGTTTATTCGTGAACAGCCGGGCGCCTGGAGCTTAGTGAAACGCTTGTAAGGAGTAACATGAGCGATTTCCTTAACCGTATGAAGTCTGCCGCCAAGGCCGACCTTAAGACGATCGTCCTGCCCGAGGGCGAGGATCCGCGTACCATCGTCGCGGCAAACAAAATCATCGAGGAGGGCCTGGCAAAGCTCGTCATCCTGGGCAACCCCGACGAGATCGACGTTCCCGGCGCTACCGTCATCGACCCGCGCAACGCCGAGAAGCACGAGGAGTACGCGCAGAAATTTGCCGAGCTCCGCGCCAAGAAGGGCGTTACCATCGAGCAGGCTCGCGCCCAGGTGATGGACGCCACCTACTTTGGCACCATGATGGTCAAGATGGGCGACGCCGACGGCCTGGTCTCCGGCGCCTGCCACTCCACCGCCGACACCCTGCGCCCCGCGCTGCAGATCCTCAAGACCGCCCCGGGCACCAAGCTGGTCTCGGCCTTCTTCGTGATGTGCACCGACACCCCGCAGTTCGGTACCGACGGCACGCTGATCTTCGCCGACTGCGGCCTCAACATTAATCCGTCTTCTGACGAGCTCTCCGAGATCGCCATCGCCTCCGCTCACTCTTGGTCCACCTTCATGGGCAACGTTGAGCCGCACGTGGCCATGCTCTCCTACTCCACCATGGGCTCCGCCGGTGGCGAGGTCGCCAAGAAGGTCCAGGAGGCTGTGAAGTTCTGCAAGGAGAAGGCTCCCGAGCTCGCCATCGACGGCGACCTGCAGCTCGATGCCGCTATCGTCCCCACCGTCGCCCAGCTCAAGGCTCCCGGCTCCTCCGTCGCCGGTAAGGCCAACGTGCTCGTGTTCCCCGACCTCGAGGCCGGCAACATCGGCTACAAGCTGGTCCAGCGCTTCGCCGGCGCTGACGCCTACGGCCCCATCCTGCAGGGCATCGCCAAGCCGGTCAACGACCTGTCGCGCGGCTGCTCTGCCGACGACATCGTGGGTGTCGTGGCCATCACCGCCGTCCAGGCTCAGATGGCTGAGTAGCAGACATATCCCCTCGGGACCCTACAGGGTAAAGCTCTGAAAACGTCCTCGGACATGTCGGAAGCCCCCGCTGCGCACTACGTGCGGCGGGGGCTTCCTCCGTCCTGCGGAAAGTTTTCAGAGCTTTACCCTGTAGGGTCCCTGCCGCCACGTGGCAATCAGAGAATCTGGAGTGGACGGCGCCTTGGCTACGAGTTGGGGCTGAGAATCTGAATGGTCGGGTGTCGTTGTTGGAAGCGCAGGCGATGCCAGCGGTGATCACTTTGGGACCGAGATGTTGGCTGCGGTTCGATGTCTGGCCACCGGAAAGCGTGTCCCGGTTTGAAGGCGGATTGCGGGATGTAGCTTCCGCTTGGGGGCTGTATGGGAAACTGCGGGACGGAATTTTGCTTTATTGTGGGTCGCACTTTCCGCAACGCGCCTCAACCGGAAAGCGTGTCCCAGAATTTGTGCTCGAAATGGGATGGAGTTTCCGCCGCCCACCTGCTAGCAGAAAGGCCTCCGGAGCTGTTGCTCTGGAGGCCTTTCTGTCAATTACAGACGAATGCGTTAGTTGTTCTTGGTCAGGCGCTCGACGTCGTGGGCGATCATGTATTCCTCGTCGGTGGGAATGACCATGACCGTGACGGAAGAGCCGGCGGCGCTGATGACCTGCGGACCGTTGCCCACGGCCTCGCGGTTCTTGTTGTTGTCG
The DNA here is from genome assembly GCA_902470065.1 of uncultured Collinsella sp. GTDB lineage: Bacteria > Actinomycetota > Coriobacteriia > Coriobacteriales > Coriobacteriaceae > Collinsella. The sequence continues at coordinate 997 of CABRFA010000024.1, read as the reverse complement.
ATACGCACGCCCAGCCACTCAAAGCAGTCACAGAAGGCCTTGCGAATCGACCAGTCGTTCTCGCCAATGCCGGCGGTAAAGGTGATGGTGTCCACGCCCGCCATGGAAGCGATCATGGAGCCGGCCTGCTGCATGGCCTTGTAGGCGAACATATCGAAGGCGAGCAGGCAGCGCTCGTCACCCTCGGAGGCGCGCGTACGGATGTCGCGGGCGTCGTTGGAGATACCCGAGATGGCAAGCAGACCAGACTGCTTGTTCATCATGTCGTCGACTTCCTGGTAGCTGTAGCCGCCCTCGCGCTGCAGGTAGCACACGGTAGCCGGGTCAATGGAACCGCAGCGAGTACCCATCATCAGACCATCAAGCGGCGTGAGGCCCATCGTGGTGTCGCGGCACACGCCGTCCTCAATGGCGGCAAGCGAAGCACCGTTGCCCAGATGGCACGAAAGCAGGCGGTGGCAGCGCGAGCCCAGGATCTCCTTGGCCATCATCCACTCGTAGCGGTGGCTCGTACCGTGTGCGCCGTACTTGCGCACGTGGTACTTGTCGCACACGTCCTTGGGCAGCGCGTAGGTGTAGGCGACCTCGGGCATGGTCATGTGGAACGAGGTGTCGAAGACCGCCACGTTGGGCAGCTCCGGATACTTCTCGCGGCAATATTCGATTGCCGCGGCCTCGCCGTAATTGTGCAGCGGGGCGAGCGGGGCCACCTCAAGGATCTTAGCCATGACCTCATCGTCGACGACCGCGGAATCATCGAAGTGCCAGCCACCCTGAACGATTCGGTGGCCGATGCCATCGATCGTAAAGTCGGTCTTCTCGAGCTCCTCGAGCACGCGCGCAATGGCGCTGCGATGATCGGGAAAAGGAATCTCCTCGGTCTGCTTGGCACCACCGTTCTCGGAGTGGCCAAAGATGCCCATGTCCGATCCGATACGCTCACAGTTGCCCTTGGCGAAAACCTCGCGGGTATCGGTATCCAAAAGCTGATATTTAA
>CABRFA010000023.1 GCA_902470065.1 uncultured Collinsella sp. | reverse complement strand
TGCCCAGCTTCTGCAGCAGCGCAACCTCGGCGGCGGGATCTTCGGACTTAAATACTGCGGAGCCGGCTACGAGCACGTTGGCGCCGGCTTTGACGACCTCGGCGATGTTCTTGGAAGAAATGCCGCCGTCAACCTCGATGAGGGGCGAAACGCCGTGACGCTCGCACATGGCCTTGAGCTCGTGCAGTTTGGCGATGGTACCGGGGATAAAGCTCTGGCCGCCAAAGCCGGGGTTCACGCTCATGAGCAGCACCATATCGACAACGTCGATGATGCTTTCGAGCACGCAGACGGGGGTGGCGGGGTTGAGCACCACGCCGGCCTTGACACCGCGCTGCTGCAGATGGGTGAGCGTGCGGTGCAGGTGCGTCGAAGCCTCGTAGTGCACGGTGATCATGTCGGCACCGGCGTCGGCGTACCAATCGACCGTCTCGTCGGGGTTCGACACCATCAGGTGCGCGTCGACCGGTACATCGGTGGAGCGCTTGACGGCCTTAAGGATGTCGACGCCAAAGGTCAGGTTGCCGGTAAAGTGTCCGTCCATAACGTCGAAGTGCACGTAGTCGGCGCCAGCGATCTTGTCGAGTTCGCCCTTGAGGTTGGCCATGTCGGCCGAGAGGACGGATGGAGCGATTTTGATGGAACCCATGGTAGAAGCCTTTCTGCGCTAGTCGGTGAGTCCGTAGAACTCTTGAGAAGGGACGCGATCGGTAAGAATCTCGAGCGCCCTATCCAAAGTAACACCGTTGTAGAGCGTTTGCTCCACGGCAAAGGTGAGCGGAATGTCTACGCCCAGTGAACGGGCAAGCTCGCTGACGCTGCGGGCCGCGACGGCGCCCTCAACCACCATATGCGTGCGCGTCTGATACTCGTCGAGCGACACGCCGTGGGCAAACTCGTAGCCAAAGGTGCGGTTGCGCGAGTGCTCCGAGGTGCAGGTGGCAATGAGGTCGCCCATGCCGGCAAGTCCCATACAGGTCATAGCTTGACCGCCGCGGGCGTGCACCAGACGGCTGATCTCTGCCAGACCGCGCGTCATGATAAGGGCAAGCGTGTTGTCGCCCGCGCCGGTGCCGGCGGAGATGCCGCACACGATGGCGATGACATTTTTCATGGCGCCGCAGACCTCGACACCGGTCATGTCTTGCGACAGATAAATGCGGAAGGCCGTGGATAGGAGCAGGTCCTTAAAGGTCTCCCCTATCTGCGGATCTTTGCTGGCGATGACGGCGGCAGAAAGCCCGCCGCGGCAGATCTCCTCGGCATGGTTGGGACCCGAGAGCGCCGCCACGCGCGCCTCGTTGCCGATCTCGCTGGCGATGACCTCGCTCATGAGCAGGCCGGACTCGGGCTCAATGCCCTTGGTGAGGCAGAGCACCGGGGTATCGGCGGCGATAAAGGGCACGGCCTGGTGGCAGACGCCACGCAGGTGCGTCGAAGGAACGGCGAAGATGATGGCCTCGGCGCCGTCGAGCGCCTGGGCGAGCTCGGTCGTTGCTACCACGTTATCGGGCAGCTCGTAGCCCACAAGGTAGCGAGGATTACGGTGCTCGCCGTTAATGCCAGCGGCCGTCAGCTCACTATGGGCCCACATGGTCACGCGCTCGGCTCGCGCGGCAGCAAGGCCGGCGACGGCGGTTCCCCAGGAGCCGGAGCCAATCAGCGCAACATTCATGACTCTCTCCTACTTATCGTCGGGCTCGGTGACGCGCTTGGTAAACGAGAGCTTGGACTCCTTACCGGCCATGAGCTTTTTGATGTTCGCGCGATGGGCCCACACCACGGTGATGCCGATCATCGCCATGCAAAACTTAAGTCCCAGGCTGCTGTACGGAAAGACCGCGCAGGCGGCGATGGGAAGACCGATGGCCGCGGCAAGCGAGCCTACCGACACAAACTTGGTGATGGCGACGGCTACGATAAACATGCCCAACAGCGAAAGTCCGATTGGCCAGTACCAGGCGAGGATCACGCCCAAGCCCACGGCGATACCTTTGCCTCCGTGAAAGTTGAGGTAGGGCGAGAAGATGTGACCCCACACCGCAGCCAGGCAGATGACGCCAAGCATCCAGTCGCCGGGGGCTCCAGGCGCCATGATGCTCACAGGGAAGCCGTAGCCCACGCTCGCGATGAGCGGACGCGCGATAAGGACGCAGATGGCGCCCTTAAGGCAGTCGAGCAGCAGGGTGAGCGCGGCGACCTTGGGACCGGCCACACGCAGCGCGTTGGTGGTGCCGATGTTGCCGGAGCCCGCCTTGCGAATATCCGTATGGTTGAACACGCGGCCCAAGATCAGGCCAAACGGAATCGCTCCGATAAAGAACGATACCACGGCGCAGATGGCGGTCAGCAGAATCGGATTATGCATCCTTTTGCTCCTTCTTCCTAAAGAAGAGTCGAATGGGCGTGCCGGCAAAGTCGAAGGTCGAGCGCATACGGTTCTCCACGTAGCGCTGGTAGGTGTCGTTGACCAGGTCACTGTGGTTGACGAAGAACGTGAACGTCGGCGGGTTGACGCCCGTCTGGGTCACGTAGTGCATGCGCAGGCGGCGCTTGCCGTCCACCACGGTATGACCGAACTCGCGCAGGTCGGTGAGGAACGTGTTGAGGCGCGAGGTGCTGATCTTTTGCGAACGCGTCTTCTCGGCAGCGTCTACCATTGCCCAGATCTTCTCGACGCTGCGGCCAGTGAGGGCAGAGATGCGCAGGTACTGGGCCCAGGGAGCCATGACGCCCAGACGGCGGTCGATGGTCTCCATGCAGGCCTCGCGCTTACGGTCGTCGTCGAGCAGATCCCACTTGTTGAGCAGCACAACGATGGCGCAGCCGCGCTCGATGGCAAGACCCATGACCTTCTGGTCCTGCTCGGTAACGCCCACGGAGGCGTCGACGACGAGCAGCGCCACGTCGGCGCGGTCGATGGCGCGCAGGCCGCGGACCATGGAGTAGTACTCGATGTTCTCGTACACGGTGCTCTTCTTACGGATGCCCGCGGTGTCGACCATGCGGTAGTGCTTGCCGTTGCGCTCGACGACCGTGTCGATGGCGTCGCGCGTCGTGCCGGCAATGTTGGACACGATGGAGCGGTCGGCGCCCAGGATGCGGTTGAACAGCGAGGACTTACCGGCGTTGGGACGGCCGATGATGGCGACGTTCAGCGCGTCGGGGAACTCATCGGCGACCTCGTCCTCTTCCTCCGGAAGCAAGGCCACGATGTCGTCGAGCAGGTCGCCCGTGCCGTGGCCATGCAGGGCCGAGAGCGGCGTGGGCTCACCGATGCCGAGCGAATAGAACTCCCAGATGCTGTCGTTCTCGCGATCGGGGTTGTCGAGCTTGTTCACCAGCAGAAAGACCGGCTTGTCGCAGCGCTTGAGCATGCGGGCGACCGACTCGTCCTCCTCGGTGACGCCGGTGCGGCCATCGACCACAAACAGGATGACGGCGGCTTCCTCGGCAGCGGCGAGCGCCTGGTCGCGGATGGACGTGGCAAAGACGTCGTCGCTCTTGAGCGGTTCGATGCCGCCCGTGTCGACGATGGTGAACTCGCGGCCGTTCCAATCGGCCGTGTGATACGAGCGGTCGCGCGTGACGCCGCGGGACTCGTGGACGATGGCGTCCGAGGTCTGGGCCAGGCGGTTAACTAGCGTGGACTTGCCCACGTTGGGGCGTCCGACGACGGCGACGATAGGTTTCATCTGCTCTCCTTTAATGGGTAGGGTCAGCGGAATTAGTAGAGTCGGCAGGCACAATGCCAAGGATGTGCTCCAGGGTATCGAGCAGCTCATGCGGCATGGTCGACACCACATGAACCTCGGCGCCACGGTGGTTAAGGCTTGCGAGTAAATCGTCACGATGATACTCGTCAAGCGTCATGCCGTCAGCGTTGAACATGAGCTTAGGCACAAAGAGCATAACCCCCGACAGATCTTGGGGCAGCTGCTCCAGAATGTCACACGCGACGATGAGGCCGGTCACGTCCACGTTGCCGCCAAAGTAGCGGTTCTTGATGGCTGTGACGGTGCCGGCGAGTCCCCGGGGCGACTCCACAAAGCGGGCCACCGTGTCGCGTGCGCTGGCGCCCGAGAGGCACAGCAGGTGCTGGTTGCGCTCGGCGATTGTCTCGCGAACGCGACGCAGACGCTCGGCGTCGGTTGCAAGCACGTCGTCGGTCTCGTCCAGATATGAGCGGATCATGCCGATGCCGTCGTAGTACTGCGGGTAGCCGTCGTAAAAGTCAGCCTCGGGAGGATCGATGCCAGCGTCCAGATAGAACTCGTCGCTCATCTGGAAGGTGTGGCGGCCAAAGCGCTCATAGGCGCGGTCCTGGAAGGGCCTGATCATCGCGATGGTCTCGCGCGCCAGCTCGGGCTTGTCGCTGTAGGACCAGCTAAAGCGGTTTTGATGCTTGGTAAAACCGAGCGGCACAATGCCCAGGCTGGTGATTTGCTCGTGCTCCTCGCAAAAGCGCAGGGTCTTTTCCAGCTCCTCGCCGTCGTTCATGCCGGGGCACAACACGATCTGCGCGTGAATCTCGATGCCGGCGGCCATGATGGTCTCGAGCACGTCCATGCCTCGCTGGGCGTTGCGGCCCATCATGCGGCGGCGGACGTCGGGGCTCACGGCGTGGACTGACACGTTCATGGGGCTCATGTTGCGCTGGATGACGTTTTGCACGTCCTCGTCGGTGAGGTTCGTGAGCGTGACAAAGTTGCCCTGCAAAAAGCTCAGGCGATAGTCGTCGTCGCGAATATAGAGCGTGGAGCGGCCGCCCTTGGGGAGCATCGTCATAAAGCAGAACACGCAGGCGTTCACACAGGTACGCATGCCGTCAAAGATGGGGCCATCGAACTCAAGGCCCCAGTCCTCTCCCGGGAAGCGGTCGAGCTCGACGGGGGTGACGCTGTTGTCGCGCGGGTCGAAAACCTCGAGTTCGACGCTGTCGTCGTCGGCCTCCCAGAGCCACACGATCATGTCGGTGAGTGCCTCACCGTTGACCGTGAGCACGCGCATACCCGGCTCTATACCCACATCCCACGCGGGCGATTCGGGACGCACGTTCTTTACGAGCGCGCCCTCACCCGGCTCGGGGTCGCGGCTGCGCCCGTAATCGGCCACCTCGGCGGCGTATGCGGGTACGGTCTGGTCCATGGCTAGCGGCAAAGCTCCTTGATGCGCTCAACGGCGCGCTCGATGTGTTCTTGCGGGGTGGAGGCGCCGGCGGTGACGCCGATGTGGTGAGCGTCGGTAAACCACGCGGCCTGAAGCTCGGAAGCTTCCTCGATGTGATACGTGCGCTCGCAGGCGTCTGCGCAAATCTGTGCCAGGCGACGGGTGTTGCCCGAGTTCTTGCCGCCCACGACGACCATGCAGTCGCAGCGGTTGGCAAGTGTGGCCGCTGCCTGTTGACGCTCACTCGTGGCGGCGCAGATGGTGTTGATCACACGCAGCTCCTGCACGCGCGGGGTGATAGCGGCCACGACCTCGGCGAGGTTCTGCGCGGTCTGGGTGGTCTGCACGACGAGGCCTACCTTGCCCTTGAACGACAAGGCGTTGGCGTCGGCGGCACAGCTCACGACCTGCGCATCAGTGCCGGCGTGGCCCAGAATACCCTCGACCTCGGGGTGGCCTGGCTCGCCTACGACCACCACGCGGTAGCCCTCGCGCACCAGGCGCTCGGCTGCCATATGGACCTTCTTCACGTAGGGGCAGGTGGCGTCGACCACGTTGAGGCCGCGCTTGCGGGCAGCATCGATCACCTGCGGCACCACGCCGTGGGCGCGGATGATTACGGTGCCCGATGCCGCGTCGTCCAGGGTGTCGGCCAAGCCAATGCCAGCTTCGGCGAGCTCGCTCACCACGATGGGGTTGTGGATGAGCGGCCCCAGGGTGTGGACCTGAGCGCTCTCCCCTACCTGGGGCGCGGCGGCCAGCGCCATGTCGAGCGCGCGCTGCACGCCGTAGCAGGTGCCGGCGTGGGCCGCGATCTCGATGGTGGGCGCGCCGTCCTGGTCGGATGCAGTCGCGGTGGTGCCCATAACGTTCTCGTCCATGGCTAGAACCTGCCCGGGTGCTCGGCGCACAGCTCGTCTCGCATGGCGTAGACGCGGTTCATGGCCTCGGACTCAAACCAGGTCAGACGCTCCGTGCGCTTAAGCCCGGCCGGCGCGTCGGAAAGCGAGACGGCCTTGCCGGCGCGGATCCAACACTTTTTGGGACGCATGAACTTTTTGCCCGCAGGCGTGATGTCGGACCAGCCGCAGATGGCGAGCGGGTTCACGGGTGCCTTGCCCATCTGGGCGATGAGCGCAAAACCGCCGTGGACCTCGGGCTTGATCTCGCGCGAGCGGATGCGCGTGCCCTCGGGGAAGATCAGGACGTCTTCGCCGCGCTGCAGCGCATGCTGGGCGGCACGCAGGCACTTCATGTCGGCGGTACCGCGCTCGACGGGAATACCGCCCACGCGGCTAAAGGCCCAGCGCACGATCTTGCTCTTGGCAAACTCGGACTTAAAAATGGGGCGAATGCGGCGGCCGCCAAAGAACAGCGCCGTCTCAACGGCCAGCAACTCGGCCATTGAGGTGTGGTTGCAGATGACCACACTGCCGCGGCCTTCCTGGCGCTCAAACAGCAGGTCGCTGTCCTCGACCTTCCAGCGCCACATGAGCTTGGAGAAGACCCACAGGATGCCCATGACCACGGCGACGGTGCCGCGGATGAGCGCCGGGAACTCGGCGTAGGGGGCGTTGTAGTAATCCTCGGGCGTCTGCTTAAACAGGCGCATGGGCTACCTCCTTTGGTTGATGAGGTCCTCGATGATCGAGACGACCTCGTCGATGGTGTGGGCGGTGGAGTCGACGTGCACGGCGTCCTCGGCAGGAATAAGCGGCGCAACCTCGCGGCTGCTGTCGAGCTTATCGCGCTGCTTGAGGGCGTCGAGGGTCTCGTTGACCTCTGCCTCGAGCTGCTCTTCGGTGAGCGGCTGGGCGTCGTTTTGGTGGCGCTGCAGCACGCGGCGACGGGCGCGCTCGCGCGGGTCGGCGGTCAGAAAGACCTTGACCTGCGCGTTGGGGAATACGACGGTTCCGATGTCGCGACCCTCGGCCACGATATCGCGGTCCTCGGCGGCGCGGCGCTGATGGATGAGCATGGCCGCGCGCACGCCCGGGTAGGCCGAGACCTTGGACACGTTGGCGTCGACCTGCGGGGCGCGAATGGCGGCCGATGCGTCCTGGCCATCGATGGTCAGGCGCGTGTCCTCGCCGGTGCCGTTGGTAAAGCGAATCTCGATCTGCTCGGCGAGGGCGTCGATGGCCGCCTCGTCGTCCAGGTCGATGCCGCGATCGAGCGCGGCGAAAGTTACGGCGCGATACATGGCGCCCGTGTCGAGCTTGTTAAAGCCCAGCTGGCGGGCAATCTCCTTGGCGATGGTGGACTTGCCGGATCCGGCGGGGCCGTCGATGGCGACGATCATGCAATGCTTCCTTTCGGTGGTTGATGTGCTGGTATGGGACGCGGGCGCTGCGGCTTGTCGGGTTGTCTAGCTCGTGTAGCGCTCGCGGTAGGTGTTGCGCTTGGGCGCGGAGCCGTGGCTGCCGTGGTGACGCGTGCGACTAGCGGTGTTAGTCGCCGGCGCGGCGCCGCGTTTGGAGGTGGCCTGCTTGGGCGGGATGCCACCGGCCTTGAGAATCTGTACCTCGCGGTCGGTGAGCTCGCGCCACGAACCCTTGGCCACGTCCTTGAGCTCCAGGCCGGCAAAGTTGCAGCGATGCAGGCGAATCACCGGGTGGTGGATCTTGCTCAGCATGCGCTTTACCTGGTTCTTGCGGCCCTCGCGGATGATGACCTCCACGGCGGTGGTGCCGGGCTTGACGCCCTGCGGAGCCACGGCCTCGGCCTCGCGCGCGTTGATGACACGGCAGATTGCCGGCTGGCACAGTCCATCGTCGAGCTCGATGCCGCGACGGAGTGGTTCCAAGTCGCGGTCGGACAGCTTCCCGTCAACGAGCGCCTGGTAGGTCTTGTAGACGTGCTTGCTGGGGTGCAGTAGGTCCTGCGACAGGTCGCCGTCGGTGGTAAAGAGCAAAAGACCCGTGGTGTCGCGGTCCAGGCGACCCACCGGGAAGAGCCCCGGATAGCGGTCGCGCGGCACCAGCTCGGCCACGCAGGGGCGCTCCTGCGGATCGCTCATGGTGGTGAGGTAGCCGGTCGGCTTGTAGAGCATCAGGTACACGGCGCCCTGGTTGAGCTTGACGGGCATGCCGTCGACCTCGATATGGTCGCGGTCCACATCGACCTTGGTGCCCAACTCGGTCGCGACCTGGTCGTTGACGGTCACGCGACCGGCGGTCATCAGGTCCTCCGAGCCACGGCGGCTCGCCACGCCCGCGCGAGCCAAAAAGCGCTGCAGGCGCATGGTGTGCGGGTAGACGGGCTGGGCGTCGCCTGCGGGCGCCGTAGCGCCCGCGGCACGTGAGATGCGCGTCTCCCCTGCTTCGTTAGTCCTCGTCATGCAAATCCTCCGAGGTCTCGTCGACGACCAGGGTCTCCAAGTTCTCGAGTGCCTCAACATTTTCAACATCGGTATCAATCAGTTCGCGCTCTTCGTCCAGATCCTCGGCCTGCTCCTCGAGCGTGGACTGAATGCTGCGGCCGCTCAGGCGCTCGCGGATAAACTTGCGCGACTGCTCGTCGGGGGCAAACTGCTCCAGATCGGGCAGGTCGCGGGTGGAGCGTAGGCCGAACTTTTCCAAGAAGGCGTTGGTCGTGCCGTAGATGATGGCCTGACTCCGCTCGGGGTCGCGACCAAGCTCGCGCACCAGACCCTTGTCCACGAGCGACGCAATGACGCCGTCGGAGTTGACGCCGCGGATGCCCTTGACCACCTCGCGCGTGACGGGCTGGTGGTAGGCGATGACGGCCAAGGTCTCGAGCGCCGCCTGTGACAGCTTTTGCGTGTCCCAGCTCAGCACGTAGGCCTCGACCACGTCGTGGTAGGCAGGATGCGTAAACAGGCGCCAGCCACCGGCGACCTCGCGCAGCTGAAAGCCGCGGTTGGCCTCCTCGTACTCAACTTTGAGCTCGGCGAGCAGCGATGCGCATTCGCCGGGGGCGATATCCAGCGCACCGGCCAGCGCGGGGGCGCTCACCGGATCGCTCGACACCAGCAGGAGCGCCTCCAAGGCGCCTTTGAGGCTGTTTACCTCCAGCGTGGAAAGGGTTGACATGGTTGGTCGCTCCTATTCAGTGAGCTCGGGGCCCTCACCGGGCACGTAGGCCTCGGCGCCCTCGACGCGGTTGATGCGGATGGTTCCAAAGATCTCGTCCTGGCTCAGCGTGAGCGAGCCGCGCTTGGCGAGCTCAAGCACGGCAAGGAAGGTGACGACGAGCTGCTCGGTGGTGGCATCGCCGTCCAGCAGCTCGCGGAAAGTGCAGGTTTGGTGCGCCATGGTAAAGCGGTCGACCGAGGCCACCGTCAGGTCGAGCGGCACGCGATGAGGTGCCACGTGCTCGGCCTCCAGCAGGAAGGTCTGGCGCTTGCCGTCCAGGTCGGCACAGATGACGGCCAGTCCGCGCAGCGTGATACCGGCCAGGTAGTCGGGCATGAGACCCAAAAACTCCGGGTCGGGGCCGGCTACGCGCGGATGCATGCGGCTCTCGGCCTGCATGCGCGCGCCAAGGGCCGCCGCCGCGCCCTTAAACTGCTTGTAGGCAATCAGGCGCTGGATCAGGACCTCGCGGAGGGCGTCACCGTCAAGCGCACTGAGCTCCTCGAGGTCTTCGTCGTCCTCGTCATCGTCGACGGATTTGCTGGGGGCCTCCTGCGGCACCAGCGAGGCGGCCTTGATATCCAAAAGGGTTGCCGCGACCAGCAAAAAGTCGCTCGCCACGTCCAGGTCCAGTGCCTCGATGCGCTCGGCCTCGGCCAGGTATTGCTCGGCCACCTCGCTAATGGAGATGGCGCCGATATCAACTTTTTGGCGGGTTACCAGCTGCAGCAGCAGGTCGAACGGTCCGCTGTAGACCTGCGTCGACACGCGATACGACATCTTCGACCTCCTTTGACGGCGCCTTCGCGGCGCGGTTTGGGTGCATGTTGCGACCGTTTTGCACGGTCGACCTGTAAGTTTACCTTAGATGCCGGCGATTGCGAAGTTGAGCAGCCACTCGGCCAGCGGATACACGGTAACGTCGAAATACCGTCCAATCACGTCGATGCCGGTCCACATAGGCAACAGGTACAGCACCAGGATGAGGATGGGCATGGCGTATTGCTGCAGGCGGTAGTAGTTAGAGAGCGCTTTGCCTTTGAGGAACGGCACGATGATCGACGAGCCGTCGAGTGGCGGAATCGGAATGAGGTTAAAGAACGCGAGCGACAGGTTGACCACAATAAAGGTGGCACCGAAGTTCATGATTTGGGAAGCCACAGCAAAGGACATGCTGGTGTAGAGGTTGCCGTATGTCGCGTGCATGAGAGCGGCCGCAAGGCATGCCAGCGCAATGTTCGATGCGGGGCCGGCCACGCTCACCAGGACCTCGTCGCGCTTGGGGTGCTTGAGGTTGTTGAGATAGACGGGCACGGGCTTGGCGAAGGCGAACACCGGGCCGCCGGCGGCGAGCATCAGCAGCGGCAAGAGAATGGTGCCAAACGGGTCGATGTGGTTGAGCGGGTTGAGCGAGACGCGGCCGCGCGAACGGGCCGTCTTATCGCCGAGTGCCCAGGCCGCGGCGGCGTGCGCGCTCTCGTGGATCACGATGCCCACGATGACGGCGGCGGCGCTGGCGAGCAGGTTCATGAGGTAGCTGCTGGACATGTCACTCCCCTAGCGGACGCGGCGCGAGGCGCGCGTAAGCAGGTAGTCGGCCACAAACAGGATGACGGCCACGATGGCGTAATCCAAGCGGAAGACACCGCCAAAGGGCGAGGTGATAACGCCGTAGCCGGCGATGGCGCTCGGCAGGGCGCGCGAAAGCTCAACGACAAAGCCCACGATCTGCAGCTTGGCGGTGAGGCCGC
>CABRFA010000022.1 GCA_902470065.1 uncultured Collinsella sp. | reverse complement strand
CGCCTCATCATCCACAATCATCGCACGCAGCATAGGGATAAAACCTTTCGTCAACTAACTACGCCGGGCATCCGTCGCATGACGTTGAACCCGTAGCCTTTTATTTTACTCTTGAATGTCAAAGATACTCTCTGACAAATCAAGATGAAGGAGCACTGTGGTGCCCTTGCCCGGCGCCGATTCGACACGCGTATAGGAGTGCGGCCCATAAAAGCGATGGATGCGCTCCGAAATATTGTGCATGGCCACACCGGCGCCGCCACCCTGGGGAGAGCTGGCATCGGGACGGGCAGAGCGCTCGTCAAACAGTCTGGCGGCGGTACCCTCATCCATGCCCACGCCATTATCGGCCACGGCAATCAAGATCGCATCCTCGCCGTCTTGGTGAACGGTCACGTCGATCCTCAGGGCGTCGTCATCGCCCATACCATGACGCACGGCGTTCTCGACAATCGGCTGGATCACGAACGCCGGCACCAGCGTATCTTCCACGTCCTCAGACACATCGAACGTCGCAAGCACGCGGTCCTCGCCAAAGCGGGCCTTCTCAAAGGTAAGGTAGCGCTTGGTCTGTGCGACCTCGCGCGAGACCGGAATAAGCGACCCCGAGTTGTCGAGCGTGGCACGATAGAACGATGAGAACTCACGAAGCAGCTCGCGGGCCCGCAGCGGGTCGGTGCGCGTAAACGATGCAATGGTGTTCAGCGTGTTGAACAGGAAGTGCGGGTTAATCTGCGCTTGCAGCGCACGCACCTCGGCACGGGCCGTGAGTTCCTTTTGCACCTCGAGCTCGTGGATGGCGAGCTGCGTGGACAAGATCTCGGCAAAGCCCGAGGCAAGCGCGTACTGGGTACGGTCGACGGCGCGCGGGGTCTTGTAGTAGAACTTGAGCGTGCCGACGGTACGATCGCCCACCTTGATGGGGGCGATAATGCCGGCGGGGACTTGGTTGTGCGAGCCATCCGAGCCCACGACATCCACCATACGGTTGAACGACTGCACGATGCCATGTTCGATAACGTAGCGCGTGGCAAGCGTGTGGATGGGAGAATCTGGCAGTAGTTTTTCCTCAAACTCGCCCGCGCAGGCCAACACGTTGCCCTCGTCGGTGATGGCAACTGTCATGGCGCGCGTCTCGGGCAAAATGCGCCGGCACACCAAACGCGCCGACTCCTGCGTCAGACCGCCCTTAATGTCCTCGAGCATGGCCGAGGCCACCGAGAGCGTCTCCTCGGTGTACTGGGAGCGCACCGAATCGGGATTGAGCGTCAAAAAGATAAAGATGCACAGAAAGATGCACAGCAGCGCGCAGGCAATCACCGTGGCGATCGGCTCGATACCGGTCACCAAGGCAAAAATAAAGTACACCAGCACGCAAATGGCGCAGGCAACGGCAATGATGCGAAAGATTGATATTGAACTATCGCGCTGGGCGCGGCGGTCGATCATTCGGCCCCCTCCAGGATACTGATCAGTTGTGCGTCACGCCAAAGCCCGTCCATGATCTTGGGCCAAAAGCTCTGGAAACGCAGATAGCTTGCAGCGTTTTGGCGCGCATAGGCCTTTGCCTCGCCGATACCATGGCGCCAGATGCGCAGGTAGCCCTCATGCTCGCGGGTAAACACGCTGCGGACCATAGCGGTCTTGCGCACGCGGTCGTCGAGCTCGCGCGAAATCCACGGGCCCGGGTAGGGCATGAGTGATGCCGCCGTAACGGGAATGAGCTCCTTTTGATGCGCGGCGAATGTCAACTTGGCCCGTTCGTAGTACCAACGGTATACATCCTGCATAAAGCGCGGTGAGCGCTTTTCGGACTCCGGAGGCAGATGGCGCACGGTCCACTCGTTATCGAACCACACGTCGTAGCCAAACATGCGCATGTTAAAGAGGTAATCCAAGTCCTCGCCGCGGGTGATAAACGGGTCAAAGGCCACACGCGTAAAGGCGCGGGCGTGCAGGGCCATCAGGCCGCCGCACACGTAGTTGGAGCGCGAGATGCGAGTGCCCGAGAGCGCCTTTTTCATCCAACGGTTGAACTCGATGCGCTTGGTCCACCAACGATGGCAGATGCCCGCCTTGTCCGTGGGAGCCAGCGGCGAGCCGTCGCGATCGTAGAAATAGCCGCTCTTGACCAAGATCGGCAAGCCCTGACGTGTCTGCTGCCCCAACGCATAGGTCGCGCGCTTCATAAAGTCGGCGTCGATGACAGTCTCATCGTCATCCAAAAAGATAACCGCGTCATGCCCCAGCACAGCGGCACAGGCTAGCCCCATGTTGCGGATGGCACCGTAGCCTCGCAGGCTCACGCACTCGCCCGAACCCTTGGGCGCGATCTGAGCAACCCGGTCTGCGATGCGCGAGGCCTGGGTGTTGGTGACAACGGTGACCTTGAGCGTGGGATGCGCGTCGACAATCTCGCGCACGCGCAGCGACACATCGGCTGTGGCAGAAACGGGACAGACCACCAAAAGGATGATGCGCGGGATGTCACGTACCTGCTCAAGCGAGGCCAGGCAGCGGTCGAGTTCGGGATTGTCGGCGTTGAGTCGCGTCGAATGATCATAGGTGCCAGGGGCGTTTGCGCAAGCGTCATCGCCCGCCCAATACGTTGGAATCACGACCGTGGCGTTCATGCCTTACCCTCCCTGCAACACAAAAACGGGACGCCGCCAAACACAGGCGACGCCCCGCGACCTAGCTGATTCCATCATACCCACTTGGGCAAATCATTGCTCGCAAGTCGCAATGTTTATTGCGGATAACCCCAAAAGAGTACCGTGGACAGGCACAATAGCCGCTCGCTCCTATGCGGCATGCTCTGCCGCCCGAGTCATGCGGGACAGGCGGACCAGCAGCATAAAGCCAACGACCAGCAGCACGCCAATGGAAAGGACGCCCAGCGACGGGTTGCCGGTCAGCGAGGTAACGACCGACACTAGGAAGGTACCCATGACGCTTGCATAACGACCAAAGATGTCAAAGAAGCCGTAGTACTCGTTGGACTTTTCCTTGGGGATAATGCGACCAAAGTAGCTACGGCTGAGCGCCTGCACGCCGCCCTGGAACAGGCCGACCATAATGGCAAGCACCCAGAACTCAAAGGCGGTCTTTAGGAAGAACGCGGCGAACAGCACAATGCCCATGTAGGCGGCGACTGCCACCAGGATCATGTTGAGCGTGCCCACGCGTCCGGCGAGCTTGCCGTAGATGATGGCGGACGGAAAGGCCACGAACTGCGTAACGAGCAGCGCCAGCACCAGCTGCGTCGAATCGATGCCCAAAGCCGAGCCGTAGCTGGTAGCCATGGAAATGACCGTGTGCACACCGTCGATATAGAAGAAGAACGCAATCATGTAGACCAGCACGGTCTTGTTGTGGGCGATCTCGCGCATGGTGTGTCCGACCTCGGAGAACACACCGCCCACGATGTGGCCGATAGTGTCCTCGGGACCGCGCTCGCGACCGTACTTTTGCTTATAGGTGCGAATGAGCGGCAGGGTAAAGATGAGCCACCAGGCACCAGTGATGATAAACGACAGACGCGTTGCCAGCATGGTAGGGACGCCAAGAGCGGGGCCACCCATGATGAGCGCCAGGCAGATGACGAACGGCACAGTGGAACCGATGTAGCCCCAGGCATAGCCCGAGCTGGACACGGCGTCCATGCGCTCGTCGGTGGTAATGTCGGGCAGCATGGCGTCGTAGAACGTCATAGAAGAGTTAAGGCCGATGGTGCACAGCACGTACACGGTCAAAAATGCCATGGCGGACATTGGGATAGCCTGCGCCAGGCAAAGCACCAGGCCCGTGAGGAAGAAGCCCAAGAAGAACTTGATCTTGTTGCCGGCGTAGTCGGCAAGCGCGCCCAGAATGGGCATGAGCATGGCGATGACCAGCGAGGCGATCGTCTGCGCATTGCCCCAGGCGACCACCAGGTCGGCCGAGGAAGCGCCGGTATTGATGGCGTTAAAGTAAATGGGCACCACCGAGGTATTGAGCAGCACGAGGGCCGAATTGCCCACATCATACATAACCCAGTTACGCTCGAGCTTGGTGTATTTCATGGACAGGGACCCTTCGTATTCGCCCGATATGCAGTTAGTTCATCGTACCCCAATTGTCCAGAACCGCCGGTAAGGATTCGGCAAAGGGGCACGCACGGGCCCTATTCCTCGCGGTCGAACTCCTCATCGGCTTCGAGCACGCGACCGCTGTAGTTGACGTGACTGGTCACGGCATCCATGTCACCGGTCTCGATAAAACGTGCGACCGTGCACCCGTAATCGACCAGCGCGCGATCAAAGACCTCGGGGAAACTCTCGTTCGAGACCTCGTCGGTAAAGGGATTCTTCCATGTCAGATGGCCCAGGTTACCGGTGCGCTCGGGCAGCTCCGTCGTCACGCGATGGGCAAGGCCGTCGAGCAGCGAGTAGTCGTGCACCAAGCCCTCGACCAGGGCAATCGCGCGCGTCTTTACCGAGCCGGCGGGCTCAATGGCGCGATAGAGCATCTGCATGTCCGAGACGGCGCCGGCGTACTCCCCCGCCGGGATGTCGATACCGTACACGCGCCCGGCGACGTAGCTCATCAGCACACCGGCCACGCGATTGATGCGGTCGGTGGTGACGATCTCGCCCGCCGGCGGATAGTCCTCGACCGTGGCACCGTCGCGCTTGAGCTGCAGCATCAGCACGTCCAGGTCGCTTTCGAGCACGGCGTGTACTTGGCTGCCCGAAGCCTCGAGCTCGGGATCGGAATCTACAATGCCAAACTGCTGCTCGTAGACAAAGGGGTGGGCATTGCGGTCGAGCACATAGTGCGACAGCAGGCCCAGCGCAAAGGCGCGACCCAGATTGGCATCGCGCGGCTGCAGGTGCGACACGCCGTCGCGCAGGCACGAGAACTGGCGCGACATGCGCGAGCGGTGCATGACCTGAGCAAGCAACATACAGTCGGAAATGCGCGGCGTGAGCATGTGGAAGAAAAACGGGTCGGGACCTTGGTTTCCCAGGATAAAGGCGATGCGCTCCTCGTCGGACGTAATAACGCCCTGCGGAAGACGGTCGATGCTTTCCTCGCCAAACAGATGATGCGTAATGAGCGCGGGCATAATAATCCTTTCGATTTCATTCGATGCAATCCATTATGCCCACCGCACAGTCATGCCAAACCTGTAACGGCAAACGATGGCACACCGACCCTTACGCAAGCCCCAAGTGCGATTTGACCTCGGCAGCGCGACGGCGGGACACGGGCACCGTCGAGGTTACGCGATCGAGCCTGAGCTCCATCAGGCCCGTGGAGCCGATCTCGATATTATGCACGTCTTCCAAATTAACCAGATAGCTGCGGTGGACACGGATAAAGCCCTCGGAGGCCAAGCGGCGCTCGAGCGAGGAAATCGACTCATTGATCAGGTACGTCCCCTCGGCGCAGACGGCGTTGCAAAAATCGGCGCGCGCCTCAAAGTAGCAGACATCCGCCACGGGAATGAACACCTTTTTGCCCCCGCGATCCACCGTCAGGCGCAAAGGCTGGCGCGGAGCATGGACGACACGGCGAGCGCCCAGGGCAGTCTCGATCTTGTCGAGCGCCTTTGACAAGCGGGCATCCTCGACCGGCTTGACGATGTAATCGACAGCATCGAGGTTATAGGCATCGGCCGCATACTCGGCAAATGCCGTCACAAACACCACGACCGGCGGCGTCTTTAGGTTCTGCAGCGTCTCGGCAAGCTCAATTCCCGAGCGACCGGGCATGGTAATGTCTAAAAACAGCACGTCGGGCTTGTTCGACAGAATCGACTCCACGGCTTCGGTGACATTGCCCGCCTCGGCAATCTGACCCACACGCGTATCCTTTTCCAACAGATAGCGTAGCTCAGCCCTAATGGGAGGCTCGTCATCAACCACCAAGATGTTCCAGCCTTCAGACATATGCGCTTCCCCTCTTTTTTTCTCAATCCAACCGCGTGCTACACCGTTAGCGGCGCCGGCTCATGCGGCTCGCCGTTCAACTCAACGATGACCTGCGTTCCCACGCCCTCCTGGGACTTCACGCGCATGCCAGAATCTTCTCCGTAAAAGAAATGGATGCGCTGAAGCACGTTGAAGAGCGCCAGGCCGCAACCTCGCTTGACGGAGCCGTCGGCGGTAATGCTCTCGGGCTCCTCTCGGCGATGCTGCTCAAACAGATGCGCGCAGACTTCTTCGCTCATCCCGATGCCGTCATCTTCGACGATGATCTCCAAGCCGTCATCGGTCTCAAAAGCCCTAACACGAATAGAAAGCGGCTCGGTCTCGCGCTGCGCATGCTTGATGCAGTTTTCGAGCAGCGGCTGCAAGATAAACGGCGGTACCAGGCTGTCGCGCACCTCAAAGTCGATGTCGACCGAAACGCGCAGACGGCCGTCGCCATACCGGGCCTGCATAAGATTGATATAACGAGTGCCCTGTTCCACCTCGTGCTCGAGCGTGGTGAGCGTATCGGAGTCAGAAAGCGTCTGACGATAGTAATTGGAAAAGTCGATCAGCAGCGATCGCGCCTTGTCGGGCTCGGTTCGAACGAGCGACACGATCGTGCTGATGGTGTTAAACAGAAAATGAGGATCGACCTGCGATTGCAAGGCGCGCAGCTCCACGCGGGCCGTAAGCTCGTCCTGGCGCTCGAGCTCAAAGCTGGCGAGCTGCGTGGAGATGAGATCGGCAAAGCCCGAGGCCAACGCCGTCTGGCGCATATCGATGCTGCTCAGGCGGGGATAGTACAGCTCGAGCGTACCCACGCAATGCCCGCGCACGGTAAGCGGCGCGACGATGCCGGCGCGCAGGCGGGGAAAATAGCCGCCCGTCTCATTGGAGGTGTCACGCGAAAACACGCTCTGCTCGCCCGTCTCAATCACACTGAGCGTTGTCTTGAGCACGACCGGGGTGCCGGCGGGGCACTTTGCCGAGTCCTCGCCCCAGCTTGCCAACACCTGTTTGCCATCGGTAAAGCAGATGGCAGAGGCGATGGTCTCGGACAGGATAATTTTAGAGGCGCCCAGGGCCGCTTCGGGCGTAAGGCCGCGCGACGTGTAGGCGAATATTTTTGATGCGATGGCGAGCGTACGGTCGGTTGCGCTCGATGTGAGGTCGTCGGGGACCACAAAGACATACGAGAAAAAGAAGCACAGCATGACCATGCCGGCAATAACGACAACGCCCGGAACGGGGTTGGGATTATCGGTTAAATCCCAGATAAGCAGCAGGATAAGCGCCGGAACGACAACACCGAGCAGGATGGCCTGGACCACGTGCTGTGCCGTGCGAAAGACCTTGGTAGAGTTGTAGCTCTTGCCCAGAATCAGCCTGTTTAAATCCACCGTCATCCCCTTTTATCTATCGCACCCATAGCAATAAAGAGGGCCGCAAGCGACCCTCTCCATTGCATTATGCAATCAAATACTGTGTTTTACATCAAGCCATCGATGAACGGTAGCTTAGGCGCTGTACTTGTTTGCCTCGCCGAAGGTGCCGGCCTCGACAATCCAGCCGTCCTTCATGATGACGTCCATGTTGTCGGTGTTGAGCACGTGGATGTCGGCGGCGACGTCACCGTTGACGACCAGCAGGTCGGCGCACTTGCCGGCCTCGATGGAACCGGTCTCGTCCTCGATGTGGCACATCTTGGCACCGTTGAGGGTGGCGCAGGTGATGGTCTCGACCGGGGTGAAGCCGATCTTGTCGACGAACTCGTACATCTCCTCGATGGAGCAGGTGCCGTACGGGGTGACGAAGGAGAAGGAGTCGGAGCCGATCGTCATGACGACGCCGCGCTTCTTGGCCTCGCGCAGGCAGTCGTAGTTGCGCTGCAGCTCCTTCTCGACCAGGGTGCCCTCGTACTTGTCGTGCAGCTCGGGGACGTAGACGGGCGGATAGGTGGCGTACCAGGTGGGCAGGAAGGCGATCGTCGGGGTGAAGAAGGTGCCCTGCTCGGCCATGAGGTCCATGGTGCGCTCATCGATATCGAAACCGTGAATCAGCTGCTCGCAGCCAAAGCGAACGGAATCGTAGGCAGCGGCGTGGTTGTTGTAGCAGTGGCTCCACACGGGGATGCCGACCATCTTTGCCTCGTCGACCACGGCCTGGATCTCCTCGGAGCAGTAGTGCTGGTCGCGACCGGAGTCCCAGCGCCAGATGCCGCCACCGGTAGCCCAGATCTTGATGGCATCGGGGTTCTCGCGCAGGCGACGACGGACGGCCTTGCGCAGATCCCAAGGACCGTCGACCTGGTCGCCCCAGGGATGGGATTCCTTGTTGAGCTCCTGGGTGCAGTGGTGGGAGTCACCGTGGCCGGCAACGCGGCAGAAGCCGAGGCCGGTGGCCAGAACGCGCGGGCCCTTAAAGACGCCCTTGTCGATGCAGTCACGGATCTGGATACCAAAGCGGCCGATCTCGCAGACGGTGGTGAGGCCGTGGGTGAGGCAGTCGTAGGCCTGCTTGACGGCGACGGCCTGCTTCTCGAGGAGCGGCTGCATGACCCAATCGGTGTCATCGTCGGTCAGGTTGCCCGAGAAGTGCAGGTGGGTGTCGATCAGGCCGGGAAGGACGGTCTTGCCGGCGGCATCGATAACCTCAACGCCCTCGGGAAGGTCCTGCATAGTGCCGGCGTACTCGATCTTGCCGTTGTCGTCGACGAGAACGAGGGAGTTCTCGACCGGCTCGGCACCGGTACCGTCGATGAGCTTGCCGCCAACGATTGCATACTTAGTGGACATGGTTCCTCCTTATGGATCCATATATGGGGGCGAGGCCGTGTTGGGTCGCGGCCTCACAAAGCTACCCAGGTGATGCCGGGTTCGGTGCGCGGAAGAGAGGGCCCCGCGTACCTGGTCCGCCCCGACTAGGCGTTACTTTTTGCGGGAATTGGTGAAAGCCATGAGGGCCAGGCCAATAGCCAACCAGCCGATCACGATGCTCCACTCCACCATGTTGAGGGAGGCGGGAGAGAACGGGATCACGAGCAGGCCGATGATGATGGCGCAGGCAGCGATAGCGAGGCCGATGCCAAACTTGCCGCCGGGCACCTCGTAGGGACGAGGCAGGTCGGGCTCGGTGAAGCGCATGCGCAGGCAGGCGAGGGCGACCATACCGCAGGAGAAGATGAAGGCGAGAGCCGACACGTTGGTCAGAGGAATGAGCATGTTCTTGCCCAGGAACGGACCGATGACGGTGATAACGCCCAGAACGACGCAGGCGAGCTTGGGAGCGCCGGACTTGGGGTCGACCTCGGCGAACTTCTCGGGCAGTTGGCCCTTGCGGCCCATGGCGAGCATGATGCGGCTCGTGGCGCCGTAGAAGGAGTTCATCGGGCCCATGGGTCCAAGCGTGGCGATGACGAGCATGGCCAGGTACAGGAGCATGTTGATACCCTTGAGGCAGGCAAGCGCGGGAACCGGGCTCTTAACAAACTCATGCCAGTCGAGGATGGTGCCGAACGAGTAGATGCAGACCATGTAGAAGCCGCCGGCGGCCAGCAGGGCCAGGGAGATGATCTTGCCGAACTTGTTCCAGTTGAGGCCCTCGGCTGCTTCCTCAGCCTGCTGAGGAATGGTGTCGAAACCGGCGTAGAAGAACGGGGTCAGAACCAGGACCGACACGATGCCGGCGAACAGGCTGGCGCCCTCGGTAGCGGCCTTGCCGCCGCCAGCGCCGGTGACCTGGGAGAACACGGGCATGGCATTGTCCGGCGAGCCGGTGAACAGCGAGACGCCCATGGCGAGCAGCATGCCGCAGAGCAGAGCCTTGGTCAGGAAGGCCTGGAGCTTGGCGGCCGAGCTGGCGCCGCGGAAGTTGAGGAAGATGACGTAGGCTGCGAAGCCGAGCGCGATCAGCGTCGGGAACAGGTAAACGTCGGCGCCCAGGATGGTGTAGAGCTTGACGGCGCGCAGCCACTCAAGACCAGGCAGGCTGCCGAACATCTCGGACACGAGGGTCGAAATGGCGATGGCCTCCCACGGGCACAGGATACCGTTGCCCAGAGCCAAAAGCCATCCGGTGATGTAGCTCAGCGTACGGCCAAAGCTACGATCGACATACTCGACGATGCCGCCCGAGATGGGGATAGCAGCCGTGAGCTCACCGAAAACAGCTCCGACGGGCACGAGGAAGATTGCACCCAAGAGGAATGCGATCATAGCGGGAACGGGACCGCCGCCCACGACCATCCAGTCGCCGACCTGCAGAACCCAACCGGTACCGATGATGGCACCGAAACCGATGGTGAAGAAGTTCCAGAGCGAAAGCGTTTTCTTCATGCCGCCGTTATCCTCGACTGCAACTTCTGCGTTCTTGTCCGCCATTGTTCCCCTCCTTTCCTTTTTGACGCCCCTTGACGTCACCCCTTGCGCGGTCTGTTTTACCGCGCTCTTTTATTTCGTGGCTTTAAGATACGGCCTTGGCGCAGCACGGCCGCTTGTAGCTCGACCGAAGGCAGAACTGTAAAACGAGCGGCGCCGTTTTTGGGACGAACGGCACGGTTTGCCGCTCATTGTTGCCGCCCGTCCGACGGGCGCACGCTCATCGGACGCATAGAGAGATGTTTTTGAGGCCGTATGTTTTGCGCCTTTCGTACCGTTTACCGAGCTTTTGACGCGCAGACCCATTTGTTGCACATCTTTTTTGTAGGATAGACAGGTTATACATGAGACAAGGCGGTACGAATGGCATACGGATACAACGACGGTGATCAACGGCGACAAAGCGTTCGCCTTGCTGGCCGTACCGCGCCGACGCCCAGAAGCGCCACGAGCAGCAATCCGCAACGCCCTCAAGAGCAACCCAGGCCTTCGTCTCGGCAGCAGACAAGCAGAACGCGGCAGAGTGGCCGTCCGAGCATGGGCACAAGCGCGCAGCAAGATAGCCGCTTGGGCGCGCGCACTCGACAGCGTCAGGCCGAGGTTCCGCAGCTGCGCCGCAACGGCGTACGTCAGCCCGGCATCCATATCAACCGCTTCTTTTCGCATCCCCAAGGCGGACGCGACGGCAAGCCTTACCGCTCGACATCGCACGTGAGTGCCCCCGCCCTGCCGGCTCGTCGACTTCGCCTCGCACTGTGCTCTATCCTCACCTGTCTGGTCTTTGTGCTTATGAGCTCCTGTATGTCCCACGGCTCGGCCGGTCTCGAGCCCACCGCCGAGGACAAGCTGCTCAAGGCCCCCGTCGCGCCCG
>CABRFA010000021.1 GCA_902470065.1 uncultured Collinsella sp. | reverse complement strand
CGACTGGCCCCTTTGAGCAGGAGTACACGCCCGAGTCCTCGATCGAGATCACCACATCCAAGCCTTCCGATGTCACCGTTACCAAGAACGGTGAAAAGGTCCGTTACGATACCAAGACCTCGGGCGTGGCACGTGTGACAATCACCGTTCCCAAGAAGGAGACGACTGATTCCGAGAATGGTGAGAGTTCTGATGGTGCCGACGCCACCGATGGTAACGATACCACCGACGGTACCGATGCCCAGTCCGCGGATGGCGCCGATACCGCAACTGACGGTCAGACGCCCACCGATTCTACCGACTATTCGTACGATAGCTACTAAGCCGCTCGTACGCGAAAGGAAACATCATGGCTAAAGATTCCAGCTTCGACGTCGTGTCCGAGGTCAACATGCAAGAGGTCGACAACGCCTTTCAGCAGACCACGCGCGAGATTTCCCAGCGCTATGACCTTAAGGATTCCGGCGCTACGATCGAGCTTTCGAAGGGCGACAAGCTCTTTACGATTAACGCCCCGGCCGACTTTGTCTCCAAGCAGATTATCGACGTGCTGAGCTCCAAGCTCATCAAGCGCGGCATCGACCTCAAGGCTGTCTCGTGGGATGCTCCTCAGGCGGCATCGGGCGGCACCGTGCGCGTGTTCGGCCATATCGTCGAGGGTATCGACCAGGCGACCGCCAAGAAGATCAACAAGGACATCAAGGACCAAAAACTCAAGGTCAAGGTGACCATCGAGGCCGACAAGCTGCGTGTTTCCTCTGCTTCGAAGGACGCGTTGCAGACCGTGATCCAGTTCCTGCGCGACCAGGACTACGGCCAGCCGCTGCAGTTCACCAACTACCGCTAATATCAATCGAAAGGACTGCTCTCCAACATGGATACACCGTTGGGCTCCGTGCTCTACATCACCCTCGGGTGCGCTAAGAACGAGGTTGACACCGACCGCATACGTTCTCTTTTGACCGCCGCGGGCTACGAGGAGGCATTCGACCCGCAGGATGCCGATATCGCCATCGTCAATACTTGCTCGTTCCTCGCCTCCGCAACGTCCGAGAGCATCGAGACCACGCTCGAGCTCGCCAACGAGGTTCAGGACGGCGTTCGTTCTTGCCCCATCGTCATGTGCGGCTGCGTGCCGTCGCGCTATGGCGATGACCTGCCTGACGAGCTGCCCGAGGTCGCTGCCTTTGTGAAGGCCGACGAGGAAGACGGCATCGTGGCGGTCATCGATGGCGTGCTGGGTGTCGAGCGTGAGATTGCAGCCTATATCCCGCAGGTCAAACGTACCGTCGAGGGTGCTGTCGCCTACGTCAAGATTTCCGATGGCTGCAACCGCTTCTGCAGCTTCTGCATGATTCCCTACATCCGCGGCCGCTATCATTCGCGCAATGCCGAGAGCATCATCTCCGAGGTGCGCGACCTGGTTGCCGGCGGTGTGCGCGAGATCGTGCTGATCGGCCAGGACACGGGCATCTGGGGTACCGACTTTGCCGACGAGGACGTCGCCGATGGCTCGCCGCGCAATCTGGCGCAGCTGCTGCGTGCCGTCGCCGAGGCCGTACGCCCGCACAACGTCTGGGTCCGCGTGCTCTATCTGCAGCCCGAGGGCATGACTGACGAACTCATCGAGACGATTCGCGATACGCCCGAGGTGCTGCCCTATATCGATATCCCCGTGCAGCACTGCGACGCGCGCATTCTCAAGGCCATGCGTCGCTCCGGTTCGCGCCAGGAGCTCGAGGATCTGTTCCGCGACCTTCGCGAGCGCATCCCCGGCATCGTGATTCGTTCCACGGCCATGGTCGGCTTCCCGACCGAGACCGACGACGAGTTCCGCGACCTTATCGACTTTATGGACACCGTCGGCTTTGACTACACGAGCGTCTTTGCCTACTCGCAGGAGGAGGGCAGCCTGGCCGCTAAGATGGAGGGTCAGGTCGACGAAGAGGTCAAGCTCGAGCGCGCCCAGGAGGCCATGGACCTGGCCGAGTCGCTCGGTTTTGCCGCCACCGCCGCACATGTGGGCGAGCGCGCCCAGGTGATCGTCGACGGTATCGAAGAAACCGAGGACGGCGCCGAGCTGATCGGCCATGCCTGGTTCCAGGCGCCCGATTCCGATGGCGCGGTGCATCTGGATGCCAGCGAGGCATCTGTGGGCGATATTCTGACTGTCGAGTTTACCGATAGCTTCTGCTATGAGCTTATCGGCCATGTTGTGGAGTAGGAGAGCATCGTGGCAAACGAGAGCAATAAGGAACTGACGAGTGTTTGGACGCCCGCCAACATCGTGACGTGCGTTCGCATCGTCTTTATCCCGGTGTTCATGATCGTGTCGGCGCTTTCTCACACGAGTGTTGCCGGTACGGATTGGAGCACCTTCGACGGCCCGCTCGCCGCCGCTGCCTTCATTCTGTATGTGATCCTGTCGTGCACCGATAAGGTCGACGGTTATCTGGCGCGTTCGCGCAACGAGATCACCGACTTCGGTAAATTCTTGGACCCCATCGCCGATAAGCTGCTCGTGTTCTCGGCCCTGCTGCTGTTCTTGGATTTTGGCGCGGTGACCGTGTGGTCCGTGTTCATTATTCTGTTCCGTGAGCTTCTGGTGAGCGCCCTTCGCATGGTCGCGAGTGCGGCCGGTGTGGTCGTTGCGGCCGATAAGCTCGGCAAGTACAAGACGGCAACCACGATGGTCTCCATTTGCGGTTACCTGTGCGTTTTTGCTATGGCCGGCTTGCACCTTGGCCCGGTGGCGCTGACGCTCGGCATCTACTCGGTGTCGCGCTTCCTGTACGCCGTTGCCGTTGTCCTGACCGTTATCTCGGGCGCCCAGTACTTCTGGAACTGCCGCAAGATCGTCTTTTCGGTCTAGGTCCTGGTGGGTATGACGGACTCTTTTGAGCAGATTTCCGCACATAACGAGGAGCTGGCGCGTGATATTGTCGAGCGCGCGAGCGCTCGGGGCGTGACGGTTTCGACGGCTGAGTCGCTGACGGCGGGTATGATCGCCTCGACGATTGCCGATATCCCGGGCGCCTCGGCGGTGCTGCGTGGCGGTGCGGTGACCTATTGCGATGAGATCAAGCATCGTGTTCTTGGTGTTGAGCAGGAGACGCTCGACCGCTATACCGCGGTGTCGCATCAGACCGCGCGCGAGATGGCGGTGGGTTCGCTGGAGCTGTACCAGAGCGATATTGCAGTGAGCGCAACGGGTTATGCCGGCCCCGGCGGTGGCACTGAGGACGATCCGGCAGGCACTTTCTATATTGGCTGGGCGCATCGTTCCGCCGATGGGGGCGTGCCGGTCGTGGACTCTGTGCGCTGCCACTATGAGGGCGACCGTTCGTGTGTTCGTGCCCATGCGGTCACGGAGGCATTGGGTCGCATTGCCCTTGTGCTCAACTCTATGGAATAGACGTGTTTTAAGGGGCCTTAGGGCCCCTTAATTGTGGAGATAGGGACCTTAGGATCATTTGGCGTTTGTGCTGGTTGTAGATGTATTTTTGCCTGCCTTGTTCATATTTGGTCCTTTGTGGTCAAGCATTTGGTCAGTGTTTGGTCGGCGTTTGGTTGGGTTTTGGAAAGACCGCCTGCATATGATTGGCCTGAACGGTTGACCACGAACAGCCGTTCGTTTATTATCGATGCAGGTTGTTAAGAGGAGGGCTATTCATGGCCAAGAATTCAGGTCCCGTACGTACCGTTCATGCTCGCACGACGGGTAAAGAGCGCGATGAGATGATCGCCACCACCAAGGCCGAGATCGAGAAGAAATTCGGCCAGGGTTCCATCATGAGGTACGGCGACGGTGGTCCCGAGCTCGAGGTCGAGGCCATTCCCACGGGCGCCCTGGCCCTCGATGCCGCGCTGGGTATCGGCGGCGTGCCGCGCGGCCGTATCGTCGAGATTTACGGTCCTGAGTCCTCCGGTAAGACGACGCTTTCGCTCGAGATCCTGGCCGAGGCCCAGGCAATGGGTGGCGTTGTGGCATTTATCGATGCTGAGCACGCGCTTGATCCCACGTATGCCGCGCGCATCGGCGTGGATATCGACGAGGTGCTCATTTCCCAGCCCGATACGGGCGAGCAAGCGCTCGAAATCGTTGACATGCTCGTGCGTTCCGGCGCCATCGATGCCATCGTCGTCGACTCCGTCGCCGCGCTGACCCCGCGTGCCGAGATCGAGGGAGAAATCGGCGATACTACGGTCGGTCTTCAGGCTCGCCTGATGAGCCAGGCGCTCCGCAAGCTCGCCGGCTCGCTGTCCAAGTCCAACACGACGTGCATCTTCATTAACCAGCTGCGTGAGAAGATCGGCGTCATGTTCGGCAACCCCGAGACTACGACG
Organism: uncultured Collinsella sp.; assembly: GCA_902470065.1. Classification (GTDB taxonomy): domain Bacteria; phylum Actinomycetota; class Coriobacteriia; order Coriobacteriales; family Coriobacteriaceae; genus Collinsella. Next base: position 7,898 of record CABRFA010000021.1, on the reverse strand, counting down.
GGCGGCCGCGCCCTTAAGTTCTTCTCTTCGGTGCGTATCGACATTCGCCGTATCGACAGCATTAAGCTTAAGGACGAGGTTATCGGTAACCGCGTGCGCGCCAAGGTCGTTAAGAACAAGGTGGCAGCTCCGTTCCGTTCTGCTGAGTTCGACATCATGTACGGTACGGGCATCTCTAAGGAAGGCTCGATTCTGGATATGGCTGTCGAGTGCGGCATCTGCAAGAAGATGGGCTCCTGGTTTGCCTATGGCGAGGATAAGCTCGGCAACGGTCGCGAGGCCGCCAAGGCGTTCCTGCGCGAACACCCCGATTGTGCCGACGAGATTGAGCATAAGGTCCGCCTTGCCTGTGGACTTGAGTTTGATGACGATGCTCCGTCCGAGGTCGAGCTGACCGATCAGCCTGCGCCTGAGGAGTTTGACGAGCTTTACGCCATCGATGGTTCCGCCATGCTCGATGATGACGACGAGTAGCGGTTACGCTCATGTCGTATACGGTGACCGAGGCCACGGTCGTCTTTCCCGATAAGAAGGCGGCCTCCTCGTTCTCGAGCGGGTATGCGTCCAAAAAGCCTTGCGCACATATCGATTGTGAGCTTGAGGGCGGTTTTGAGCGGTCCATTTGGATTCCCGTGCGGGTCGCGCGGCTGTATGTCAAAAACCGCCCCGATCTTCCCTGCGATTGGGACAACTTCCGTGAGGCGGTGCAGCTCATCGAGCGTAAATGTGCACTTACCATGGTGACCGAGATGCTATCGCGCCGCGACCATGCGACGGGTGAGGTCCGTGACAAGCTGGCTCGCTACGGCTTTCACCAGCCCGCGATCGATTTCGCCGTCGAGCGCGCCACCGAGTATCACTTTTTAGACGAGAACCGCTTTTGCTCGTACTTTATCGAGGAGCGCAAGCGGCGCGGTTGGGGACAGCGCAAAATCGAGACCGAGCTCAAGCGCCGTCATGTCGTGCTCGATGACATTCCCGGTTATCCCGAGGATTATTTTGCCGTCGAAGACGATTTGGCGCGTGCGTCAGCCCTGCTCGCCAAGCGGCGTGTTCCAGAGACGCGTGGATTCGAAAAACTGGTTCGGTTTTTGATGGGCAAGGGCTTCTCGTATCACATCGCCGCCGATGCCGTTAAGGCACGTCTCGATGCCGAACGCGAGGAATGTGCGGTTTAGGCGTATGCGTTTTGTGGCCCTGCCGTTCACCGCGTTTTAGCCGCCGTGCCGGGGCCATTTATTTGACAGTTGTTGTGGTTCAACGTACGATAAACACTGTCATTTGCTTTGTGATATGTGCTCATCTGTGATGAGTTTGTTTATATGTTTATCTGTATCCGACCCGCATAAGCTGCGCCCATATTACTCAAATGTCGCGAGCCGTTCGTAAGGACGGTTCGCTTTGTTGTGTAACGAATCCATAAAAAGGAGTGAGCATGCCTATCATCGCAGCGCTCGTTGGCATCGTTTTGGGTGCCATCGCCGCCATTGCCTACATGCGCACCGCCAAGCAGGGTAGTCTTCACGAGGCCGACGAAAAGATCCAGTCGGCACACGCACAGGCTGAGTCCCTGATCGGTGATGCAAAGCGTCAGGCCGAGACCCTCAAAAAAGAGGCTCTGCTCGAGGCTAAAGAGGAGATCATCAAGAACAAGCAGGCCGCCGAGGCCGAGGACAAGCAGCGTAAGAGCGAGATTCGTACGCTCGAGAACCGTGTGATGCAGCGCGAGGAGTCCCTCGATCGCCGAAACGACGCTCTCGACAAGCGTGAGCACCAGCTGTCCAGCCAGGCCGGTCAGGTCGAGAAGCGCTCCCGCGAGCTCGAGGAGCTCTGCGCCAAGCAGACCTCCGAGCTCGAGCGTATCGCCGACCTGACCCGCGAGGATGCCCACAAGGAGCTCCTCGATAAGGTTCGCGGCGAGGTCACCCACGAGGCCGCCACGATCATTCGCGAGTCCGAGCAGCAGGTTCGCGCCGAGTGCCACAAGACCGCCCAGGAGATTCTGTCCCTGGCGATTCAGCGCTGCGCTGCCGACCACACAGCCGAGGTCACCGTTACCTCCGTGCACATTCCCTCTGATGACCTCAAGGGCCGTATCATCGGTCGCGAGGGTCGCAACATCCGGACCTTCGAGCAGGTTTCCGGCGTCAACCTCGTGATCGACGACACGCCTGAGACCGTCGTTCTTTCGAGCTTCGACCCGGTGCGTCGTGAGACCGCCCGTGTTGCCCTCGAGAACCTCATCGCCGACGGCCGCATTCACCCTGCCCGCATCGAGGAGATGTATCACAAGGCTGCCGACCTGGTTCAGCAGCGCGTGCGCGAGGCTGGCGAGCAGGCTGCCTTCGATACCGGCATTCACGACCTGCACCCCGAGATCGTCAAGACCCTTGGTGCCCTGCGCTACCGTACCTCGTTTGGTCAGAACGTGCTTCAGCACTCCCTAGAAGTCTCTGACCTGTGCGGCGTGATGGCTTCCGAGCTTGGCCTGGACGTTGTGACCGCCAAGCGCGCCGGCCTGCTGCACGACCTGGGCAAGGCAATTGACCACGACGTCGAGGGCCCGCATGCCGTCATCGGCGCCGAGCTTGCCCGCCGTTATGGCGAGAAGCCCGTTATCGTTCATGCTATCGAGGCTCACCATGCCGATGTCGACCCTAACACGGTGCTCGATGTCCTGGTACAGGCCGCTGATGCTGTCTCTGCTTCTCGCCCCGGTGCCCGTCGCGAGTCTGCCGAGAACTACATCAAGCGTCTCGAGAAGCTCGAGGAGATCGCCAACTCCCATGAAGGCGTCGAGCGTACCTATGCCATGCAGGCTGGTCGCGAGGTCCACGTCATGGTTCAGCCGGACAAGATCTCCGATGCCCAGTCCACGGTCCTGGCTCACGATATCGCCCATCAGATCGAGGAAGAGATGGAGTATCCCGGTCAGGTGCGCGTCGTCGTGATTCGCGAGAGCCGCGCTGTCGATATCGCTAAATAACATGAGCGACGCGAACGAGCTCATCTCATTTATCGCGTCGATGTCGGGGGAGGGCAACCTTCGCGTCGAGGAGAACCTTGGCGAGGGGTATGTCCGCCTCCGCGTTTCGGAGGCCGAGCGGCGCCAGGCAAAGCACGACATTCAGCATGTCGAGGATATCGTCATCGAAATGCTCCGTAATGCTCGCGATGCTGGCGCCGACAAGGTCTATCTCGCCACGACCAAGGAAGATGGCGTCCGCACGCTTGTCTTTCTGGATAACGGTTCGGGCGTTCCACAGGATATGCAAGAGCGAATCTTCGATGCCCGCGTCACCTCCAAGCTCGAGAGCATGAAGATGGACCGTTGGGGCGTTCACGGTCGTGGCATGGCATTGTTTTCGATCAAGCAGAACACCGACGAGGCCCGTGTGGTCACGTCTGGTGTCGACCTTGGCTCGGCCTTTAAGGTGAGCGTTGCAGCCGACCGCCTCAGTGAGCGTGCCGATCAGTCCAGCTGGCCCCAGGCCGTCAAGGATGAGGACGGACGTTATGTCTGTGCTCGCGGCCCGCATAATATTATTCGCGCTGCCTGTGAGTTTGCGCTCGAGGAGCTGCGTGGTTGCGATGTCTATCTTGGTTCTCCGTCTGAGATTGCCGCGACCCTTTATGCTCAGGCGTCAAGTCGGCTCGATACGTCTCGTCTCCTGTTTATTGATGACGAGAGCGAGCTTCCGGTTGTCGATCGTTTAGGCCTTGCCTCTGATGCCGAGGACTTTATTCGTATCTGCTCGGGTTTGGGTCTTGAGATGTCCGAGCGCACGGCACATCGCATTTTGGCAGGGCAGATTAAGCCCGTTCGCGGTGTGACCGCGCGTCTGCTGCGCGAGCGTGATTCTTCCTCGCATGCGCCGGCTCCTGTCGATCTCGCGAAGGATCGTCGCGGGCTTCGTATTGCCAAGGATGACATGGCACAGTTTTCGCGTGCTGTGGAGCGCGACTTTAATGACCTTGCCGCCCGGTACTATCTCAACCTTTGCGGCGACCCAAAGATTCGCGTTTCGCGTGATCGAATCACTGTGACCTTCGATCTTGCCAAAGAGGAATAGTGCCTTTACCGAGTCCACTCGGTACGATACAGTTATTGCAGTTAAAACGTACTTTTAAACGCAGGAGTTTCTTCATGGATTGCCTGAAGGTATCAAGCAAATCATCGCCCGCGTCCGTTGCCGGCGCCATCGCCGGCATGGTCAAGGATGGTGTGCCCGTCAACATTCAGTGTGTCGGCGCCGGTGCGGTCAACCAGGCCATAAAGGCTGTGGCTATCGCGCGCGGTTTTTTGATTCCAACCGGTTTTGATATTTCCTGCGCGCCCGTGTTCTCCGACATCCTTATTAACGGGGAGTCGCGCACGGCCATCCGTCTTTCTATTTACGTTCACCAGATCAATCGAGCTGCTATGGATAACGTCGTCATGGATGATGTTAAGCCTGTGGCATAGCTTCTGCTTGCCTCGATTCGCCCCCCCCTCTCCATCGTTAGGACTTATGCACATGGACCAGCGTTCCGTACGCGATATTCTTGCCGGTAAAACCTACTTTATCCGCACCTTTGGCTGCCAGATGAATCAGCACGACTCTGAGCGCGTGAGCGGTCTGCTCGATTCGTATGGTTGCCTCATGGCGCTCGATCCCGAGCATGCCGATATCGTTGTCTTCATGACATGCTGTGTGCGTGAGGCCGCCGATACTCGCCTGTACGGTCAGTGCAATTCCTGCAAAAGCCTGCCGCCTTCGCCTTCGGGCAAGCGTGTGGTTGCCGTGGGCGGCTGCATTGCGCAGCGTGATGGCGAGGGCCTGCTCACCAACGTCGATAACGTCAATGTCATCTTTGGCACGCATTCTATCGCACATGTGGCCGAGCTCATTGCCGAGGCGTTCCTTGATGGCAAGCGTCATATCCGCACCAATGAGCATGAGGATACGGATGCCATGAGCATGCCGTGGCATCGAGAGACCCAGTATCACGCTTGGGTGCCCATCATGACGGGCTGCAATAATTTCTGCACCTATTGCATCGTGCCGTACGTGCGCGGTCGCGAAAAGAGCCGCCCCTTCGAGGAGATTGTCGACGAGGTGACCGGTTTGGTGCGCCAGGGCGTGCGTGAGATTACGCTGCTGGGCCAAAACGTTAACTCATATGGTCGCGATCTGTTTGGCAAGCCGCGTTTTGCCGATCTGCTGCGTGCCGTGGGCGATACGGGTGTGGAACGCATCTTCTTTACGTCTTCGCATCCCAAGGACCTGTTGCCCGAGACCATCGACGCCATGGCCGAGACGCCTGCCGTTATGCCACAGCTGCACTTGGCCGTCCAGTCAGGTTCGACGCGGATCCTCAAAGAGATGAATCGCCGTTATACACGTGAGGACTATTTGGGCCTGGTCGATCGCATTCGCAACCGTATGCCCGATATCGCGCTCTCGACCGACATTATCGTTGGCTTCCCAGGCGAGACTGAAGAAGACTTTGAGCAGACGCTCTCGCTTGCCGAGACGGTCCGCTATGCCCAGGCCTATACCTTCATCTATTCCAAGCGCGCCGGTACCCCGGCCGCAGAGATTGACGATCCTACGCCGCATGAGGTTATTCTCGAGCGTTTCAACCGCCTGGTTAAGGTTATCGAGACCACGGCACACGAGTATAACCAGGGTGAGCTTCATACTGTGGTGCCGGCGCTCATTGAGGGAACGAGTAAAAAGAACGACACGGTCCTGCTTGGCAAGAGTCCCAAGAATCAGACCGTGCATGCGCCTATCCCCGAGGGTTACAGCATCGATCAGCTTGTTGGCAAGATCGTTGATGTTGACGTTGATGTTGCCAAGACCTGGTATTTGTCTGGTTCCGTTGTGGGCGAGCCGCGCTAATGGTTTCTTCCGAGGCAGGTCTTTCCGCCGTTGCGATCGTCGGTCCGACGGCGGTTGGTAAGAGTGATGTTGCCGACCGTTTGGCCGCTCGTCTTTCGTCCGAAGTGCTGTCGTGCGATGCGATGCAAATCTATCGCGGCATGGACATCGGTACCGCAAAGATGGCGCCCGATGAGTGTACGGCGCCGCTGCGTCTCGTCGACATTGTGGAGCCGGGTGTGGCATATTCTGCTGCGCTTTATCAGGCTGACGCTCGCGCGCATGTTGAACGTCTCCTTGGTTCGGGTTGCCTTCCGGTTTTTTGCGGAGGTACGGGGCTGTATCTCAAGGCCGCCCTCGATGAGATGGACTTTCCCTCGGGCGAACTTGAGGACGATCGCCGTGCGGGCTATCAGGAGCTTGCTGAGCGTATTGGTGAGGAAGAACTGCATGCCCTGCTTGCCGAGCGTGACCCAGAATCGGCTGCTGTTATTCATCCCCATAATGTGCGCCGTGTGATTCGTGCGCTCGAGATGCATGATGATGGTATCTCCTATGCACAGCAAAAAAGTCAGTTTAGTGTTCCGCGCGAGCATTATCATGCTCTATGGTTTGGTCTGACGCGTAATCGCGAGGTGCTCTACGAGCGCATTAACCTGCGCGTCGATCTGATGTTTGAGCAGGGTCTTGTCGATGAGGTTCGCGGTCTTATGGACCAGGGGCTGGGAGATGCCCTGACTTCGATGCAGGCAATTGGCTATAAAGAGATCATTGATGCTTTCAATGGCGTGATTTCTATGGATGAGGCTCGCGAACTCATCAAGATGCGTTCGCGTCGCTATGCCAAACGTCAGCTTTCGTGGTTTAAGCGCGATGACCGTATCGTGTGGTTTGATATGGACGAGTTTACGATCGATGAGGTCGTTGAGGACATCCTGCATCGTATTGAGGCTGCCTAATGGCCCGTTTCCCCCTTGTTCCCACGGCACCCGAGCCCGAGCGTGCCATATTAGTTGGTGTTGAGTGGCGCGACAATGCATGGCCGCTCGATCGTTCGCTTGACGAGCTTGAGCGCCTGGCCCATACGGCTGGCGGCCAGTGCGTGGCGCGTTTGTCACAGCGTCTGGTTAAGCCGTATCCAAAATCGTTTATCGGTTCCGGTAAGGTTGAAGAGCTGTGCGGCCTGGTGCATCGCATGGATGCCGATGTCGTTATTTTTGACGACGACCTGACGCCCTCGCAGCAATCCTATTTGGAGAAAGCCGTGGGCGAGCCGGTAAAGATTATCGATCGTACAGCACTGATCTTGGATATCTTTGGCCTGCATGCTCAGACGCGTGAGGGACGCCTACAGGTACAGCTGGCGCAGCTTCAATATCTGTTGCCTCGTCTGCGTGGCATGTGGAGCCATCTTGCCAAGGAGCAGACGCGCGGCGGCATCGGTTCGCGCTTTGGCCAGGGTGAAAGCCAGCTCGAGGTTGACCGTCGCTTGATTCGCAATAAGATTGCCGCGCTTCGTCGTGAGCTCAAGCAGGTTGAACAGCGTCGCGATGTCCAGTCCAAGAGCCGCATTGAGTCACCGGCGTTTCGCGTCGCGTTAGCCGGTTATACCAATGCCGGTAAATCGACGTTGCTCAATCGCCTGACCGGCTCTACGGTACTTTCGCAGGACAAGCTGTTTGCTACGCTCGACCCGACGACGCGTTCGTATCGCCTGCCCGGCGGTCGCGGCATGACGATTACTGATACCGTCGGCTTTATTCAAAAGCTGCCGCATGGTCTGGTCGATGCCTTTAAATCGACGCTGTCCGAGGTGTTGGGTGCCGATCTAATTCTCAAAGTCGTAGATGCGTCTGACGAGGACTATGAGCGGCAGCTTGAGGCTGTCGACCGCGTTCTTGATGAGATCGGCGCTGGAGAGCGTTTAACGCTGACCGTATTCAATAAAATCGATCTTCTCGATAGCGTTGATCGCCTGAGTTTCCGTCGTCGCTATCCCGAGGCCGTGCTGTTCTCGGCCCAGACGGGCGA
>CABRFA010000020.1 GCA_902470065.1 uncultured Collinsella sp. | reverse complement strand
TGTAGAGCTCCCTGAACTCCTTCTTGAAATCGTATGCCATCGCAACAAACCTCCCTGAGCTTGGGTTTCCGTCGATATCCGACCAAAAATAGCAATGGGCGCGGCTTCGGAAGAGGCCGCGCCCATTGCGGGATATTATAACACAGAATCGAACGTCTGTTCTATTCCCACTCGATCGTCGCGGGCGGCTTGGACGTGATGTCGTAGCACACGCGGTTGGCGCCGGGGACCTCGGCAACGATGCGGCCAGAGATGCGGGCCAGCACGTCGTAGGGCAGCTTGGCCCAGTCGGCGGTCATAGCATCGCTGGACTCGACGGCACGCAGAATGATCGGGCGCTGATAAGTGCGCTCGTCGCCCATAACGCCAACGGACTTGATGTCAGGCAGGACCGCGAAATACTGCCAGCAGCTGTGCTCGGAGTTGCGCTCGCCGGTCTGCTCAAACAGACGCTGGTTGTAGGCGTCGAGCTCCTCGCGCACGATGGCGTCGGCGTTCTTGAGGATCTCGAGCTTCTCCTTATCGACCGCACCGATGATGCGGATGGCCAGACCCGGACCCGGGAAAGGCTGGCGGAACACGATGTGACCTGGCAGGCCCAGCGCCAGACCAAGCGCGCGGACCTCGTCCTTAAAGAAGTGGTCGAGCGGCTCAATAAGGTCGAAGTGCACGCCCTCGGGGAACGGGATCAGGTTGTGATGGCTCTTGATGGTGGCCGTCTTGCCGCCCGTCTTGCGAGCGCCGGACTCGATGATGTCGGGGTAGATGGTGCCCTGAGCCAGGTATTTGACCGGCTTGCCATCGGTCTCGAGCTGCTGGGCCACGGCGAAGAACTCTTTCCAGAACTGCGTACCGATGATGCGGCGCTTCTCCTCGGGCTCGGTCACGCCAGCCAGAAGCTCGGCATAACGGTCCTCGGCGTGAACGTGGATAAAGTCGACGTCAAACTGCTTGGTGAAGACCTCCTCCACCTGCTCGGGCTCGCCCTTGCGCAGCAGACCGTGGTTGATGAACACGCAGGTCATCTGCTTGCCCACGGCGCGGGCGCCCAGCGCAGCCACGACGGAGGAGTCAACGCCGCCGGACAGGGCCAGAATCACGCGGTCGTCGCCAACCTTCTCGCGGAACTCGGCCGTCATGGTCTCGACCAGGTTGTCCATGCTCCAGTTGGGCTCCAGGCCGCAGATCTCAAACAGGAAGTTGCTCAGCAGCTGCTGACCGTACTCGGAGTGCTTGACCTCGGGGTGGAACTGCGTGGTGAAAATCTTGCGCTCGACGCACTCCATGGCAGCAACCGGGCACACGTCAGTGCTGGCGGTAACGGTAAAGCCCTCGGGCACCTCGGAGACGGCGTCGCGGTGGCTCATCCACACGGTCTGCTCCATGGGCGTGGAGTTAAAGAGCTTGGCGCCGGCCGTGCGCGTGATGGTGGCGCGGCCGTACTCGCCCACCTCGGAGTGGCCGACCTTGCCGCCGAGCGTCACGGCCGTGATCTGATGGCCGTAGCAAAAGCCCAGGACGGGAAGGCCCAGGTCAAAGATGGCGGGATCGATAGACGGAGCGTCCTCGGCATACACGGAAGCCGGGCCGCCGGAAAGGATGAGCGCAGAGGCGTTCATCTCGCGAATCTCGTCGGCCGAGATGTCGCAGGGGACGATCTCGGAATACACGTTGAGGTCGCGGACGCGACGGGCAATGAGCTGACCGTACTGCGCACCAAAGTCGAGTACGAGGACCTTTGCGGAAGCCTTTTGATCCATGGTTCCCCCTCTTGTTGGCGGGGAGCCGGTGCCCACCCGCGCGAATAAACGAGAATAACTTTCATAGTGTACACGTTATATGGGGTTTCTCGTCCCTCGCAGCCATCAGCGCACGGCAAACGCACGACCTGGGCCCCTATTTAACAACAATTGAAGTGTTACCAAACGTTACAGATGATGTAATACGTTTGAACATTGGACGCCCTGTGCCACAATACTGCCGAACGACTCCGCCTCTGCGGCGGCAAATACGATAGGAATACCAGCATGAAGCGCATCCTTCTCATCGCCACGGGCGGCACCATCGCATCGACCGAGGACGGCAACGGCCTCTCCCCCGCCCTGACCGGTGAGGAGCTCGCCCAGAGCGTCCCCGAGATCTCGGGCCTCTGCGAGCTTGACGTCATGCAGCCCATGAACATCGACAGCACCAATATGCGCCCCAGTGACTGGATGCGTATCCGCGACGTCATCGTCGAGGGTTATGCCGACCACGACGGCTTCGTGATTCTGCACGGCACCGACACCATGAGCTACACCGCGGCAGCGCTTTCCTACCTGATTCAGGACAGCCCCAAGCCCATCGTACTCACCGGCTCGCAAAAGCCCATGGGCAACCCCTTTACCGATGCCAAGCTCAACCTGTACCAGAGTCTGCTCTATGCACTCGACGAGCATTCGCACGATGTTTCGATCGTGTTTGGCGGCGTAGCCATTGCCGGTACGCGCGCCCGCAAACAGCGCACTATGAGCTTTAACGCGTTCATTAGCGTCAACTATCCGCCCATCGCCTATATCCGCAACGACCGCATCGTGCGCAACGGGCTTCACGGCACTCACCAGAATGAGAGCCCGGTGCATTTCTACGACAGTATCGACCCGCGCGTATTTGTCCTTAAGCTGACGCCCGGCGTGAACCCGGGTATCCTGGACGCCCTAGCCGATAGCTACGATGCTGTAATTCTTGAGACCTTTGGCATTGGCGGTATTCCCGAGTTTGGCGAGTCCGGCGAGTCATTCCAGGAGACGATTTTCCGCTGGGTCGATTCGGGCCGTACTGTCGTTATGACCACGCAGGTCCCCGAGGAGGGCCTCGACCTGGGTGTTTATGAGGTCGGCCGAGCTTACGCCGATCATCCGGGTATTTTGCGCGGCGACGACATGACCACCGAGACGCTCGTGGCCAAAACCATGTGGGCGCTCGGCCAGTCACGTGATGCGGCAGAGATTCAGCGCCTGTTCTACAGCCAAGTCAACCACGACCGCATCCCGATGGCGTAATTCAGTTGTCGACGGGTATCCCCTATTCGATGCCCTCGAGAAGTTCTGACACTGTCATGCCGAGTGCGGGTGCGATCTTAAATAGAACCTTGAGCGTGAAATTTGCCGTCCCATCTTCGATTCGGTCGAGGTAGGGTCGGCTGATTCCTGTCGCCACACAAAAATCAACCTTGGAGATACCAAGGTCCCTGCGTGTCTCTTCGACCCGCCTGCCAAGAATCTGTTTCGCACGTTCGTCCATGCAGCCGAGTTTGAAATGGAGCCGAACATAAACGTAAACTATAGTTTACGTTTTGCCGAATACACAGGAGTTTTCTATGTCGGGTTCTTCGGTCCGCATGTACCGAGCCACGCTTCGCACAAACAGCGCGCCGCCCAAGCTCGTCGTCGTTGAAGCAGAATGCCTTTCGCCCGATGAGCGCACAGCATTTGCATTGCTATCAAGTCGCGTCGCCGCCGTTCTGGTCCCTTGCCCGGCGCAAGGTGAACTTGCCATCCAATGCCAAGCGCACAGCTGCTCGCTCAAGCAGGCTGCCGTAATCGCAACCAGCCAACGAGGTCTGCCCCTTCTCCTGGAAGCCGGTATCGCACTTGCCCTTCGCGGCGCCGGATACGAAAACGAGGCCGCCGCCGACATGGTCTTTAAACCACGATCGAGCGGCGGCCTCGCAGCAGCCATTGAATATGTGTGCAGGCTCGTTGCCTAAAAGGACAAGCTAGAAACCAAAGCCAAAGCCCGTTCCAGTAATCGCCGAATACATAAAGTAGACGTTGATTACATTGAGGAACACGCCCGTGATGCAGCCGTTGCGCAGGTAGCGCTCGCACGCAAGACGTGCCATCACAGCGGAGTCCTCGTTGTTCTTTGCCTGGCGTCCCGCCGTAAAGTACGTCGCCACGCTCAGCAGCAGGTTGAGCACCGGCAGTGCCAGCAGCTCGTAGCTCTTACCCCAGCGCGTCACCTCGCCGGCTGCGTTAAACTTCGTTGCCACCTCGGGGCCAATGTTGGGGATCACAAACGCTGCAACCACCAGCGGAATCACCGCAAGTACGAGCAGCGCAATACCCATGTAGCCAGCTTTTTTGCCATATTTAAACATATGCGTCGTCCTTACACGTTAAAGCGGAAGTGCACGACGTCGCCATCGGCCATGACATAGTCCTTGCCCTCAATACGCAGCTTGCCGGCGGCCTTGGCACCCTGCTCGCCGCCGAGCTCGATGTAGTCGTCATAGCCAATGACCTCGGCCTTAATAAAGCCGCGCTCAAAGTCGGTGTGGATGACGCCGGCGGCCTGCGGGGCGGTCGCGCCCTGACGAACCGTCCAGGCCTTGACCTCCATCTCGCCGGCCGTAAAGAACGACTGCAGGCCGAGCAGCTTGTAGGCCGCCTGAGCGAGCACGTCCAGGCCGGGCTGCTCCAGGCCCAGGCTCTCCAGGTAGTCGGCGGCGTCCTCGGGATCGAGCTCGGAAAGCTCGGCCTCGATCTTGGCGCAGATGGGCAGCGGCTTGACGCCGTCGATGGGTGCCAGATCGTCGTTGAGCATGTCCTCGTCCACGTTGGCCACATACAGGATGGGCTTCATAGTGAGCAGGAACAGACCCTTGGCAGCGGCACGCTCCTCGTCGGTCATCTCCATGGACGCGGCGCGCTTGCCTTCGTTGAGCCAGGCAAGCAGGCGCTTGGCGACCTCGAACTTGGGCATGAGCTCCTTGTCGCGCTTGGCCTCCTTCTCGAGCTTAGGCAGTTGCTTCTCGAGCGTGCCCATATCGGCCAGGATGAGCTCGGTCATGATGGTGTCGGCATCGCCGGCGGGATCGACGAACTCGCCCGTGCGGCCCACCTCACGCATAACGTTGGGGTCCTTAAAGTAGCGCACGACCTCGCAGATGGCATCGGTCTCGCGGATGTTTGCCAAGAACTGGTTGCCCAGGCCCTCGCCCTCGTTAGCGCCCTTCACCAGACCTGCAATGTCGACAAACTCGACCGTCGCCGGCACAATGCGACCGGGGTTGACGATGTCGGCGAGCTTTTGCAGGCGGCTATCGGGCACATCGACGATACCCACGTTGGGGTCGATCGTGGCAAACGGGTAGTTGGCGGCAAGGCCGGTCTTTTTGGTAAGCGCGGTGAACAGCGTCGACTTGCCCACGTTGGGCAGGCCCACGATACCGATGGAAAGGGACACGACAGCTCCTTTTGGTACAGGTACTTTAAACTTCATAAGTATAGCGCCGCCGCAGCATCCGGGCGAATCCGGACACCGCGGCGGCGCAAATGAAGCAGAGATGCGTGAGGGTTCGAGACAGTAGTCCTTACTTAAGCTCGGGCCAGAAATCCTTGTTGGCCTCGATGAGCTCGTCCAGGATCTGCTTAGCAACGCTTGCCGAAGGAATGGTCTTGGAGAGCGTGAGCGCCTGCCAGAGCTTCTGGTAGCTGCCCTCGACCCAAGCCTGGACAACGAGCTTCTCGACGGAAACCTGCTGCTCCATCAGACCCTTCTGGAACTGCGGAATCGGGCCCTGGCAAATCTTCTCAAAGCCGTTGGAACCGACGATGCAAGGCACCTCGACCATGGCCGTCGGGTCGAAGTTGGGCACAGCACCATCGTTGGGGACGATCAGCAGGAAGCGCTCGAGCGTGTTCTCGGCCAGTGCGCAGGCAAGGTCGACGATGTAGTTGGCGTGTACGTCGGGCTCAAAGCCGCCGTCCTTGGCAGTACCCTTGGCGATGATGTCGCGGCAAGCGCCAAAGACCTTCTTCTCGCGGCCGTCCATAACCTCATTGGCGCGAGTGTAGTTGGGGTCAGACGTCTCGACAACATAGTCCGGGTACAGGTAGTACTTGAGGTAGGTGTTGGGAATCGTCTCGGGATCGACAGCATAGACATCCTTGGCCTTGCCGAAGGTGTGAATCCAGCTCTCCTCGACATGCTGCTCCTTACCGGCCTCGTGCTCGATGCCGTCCAGGTAGCCGTTCTTAGCCATGTGCTCCTTAATCTGCGGCATGAGGTCGTTGCCATCCTTGTCGTAGATCTTGCTCCACCAACCAAAGTGGTTGAGGCCGTAGTAGCTATACTGCAGCTCGCGACGATCCTTGATGCCGCACATACGGCTCATCTTATCCATGAGGTCGATCGGCATGTCGCAGATGTTGATGATGCGGCTGTTGGGGCGCAGCACGCGGCAGGCCTCGGCGACGATGGCCGCGGGGTTGGAGTAGTTGAGCATCCAGGCGTTGGGGCTGTACTTCTCCATGTAGTCGAGGATCTCGATGACACCACCGATGGAGCGCATGCCGTAGGCGATACCGCCGGCACCGCAGGTCTCTTGGCCAACGCAGCCGTACTTGAGAGGAATCTTCTCGTCGAGCTCGCGCATGGCGTACAGGCCAACGCGGATGTGAGCAAGGACGAAGTCGGTCCCGGTGAATGCGGTCTCGGGATCGGTGGTGTAGCTGAACTCAACCTCGGGGGCGTTCTCGTGGAAGTAGATCTCGCAGGCCTTGGCCACGGTCTCCTGGCGCTCGGCGTTGTTGTCGTAGAAGGTCACCTTGTTGACCGGGAAGCGATCGCGCTCCTCAAGCAGCATCAGAGCGATGCCCGGAGTGAAGGTAGAGCCACCGCCGGCAATGGTCACGGCATAGTTTTTCTTGGACATGATGTCCTCCTCATTCTGGCCGCTTGCTCAATCCATCCCCGCACGCGGCCTGTACGGTTTGGAATTGTCACCTAGAAGTGGAGTTTTTTATCTCTAGAATCGGCCTTGCGGTGCATACCGGCTCTGCAAGGCCGATTGTTTCGATGGACGATGGTTTACAGAAGACTCTCGTACTTCAGAAGACTCTCGAACTTCTCGCGAACCTGCGGGACGGTAAGGCCGATGATGACCTGGATTGACTGACCTTGGACCACCAAGCCATGCGTACCGATCGCCTTGAAGGAAGCCTCGGGTGCAACGGCGCCCTTGTCCTTGACGTTAACGCGCAGACGGGTAGCGCAGTTCGTTACATCGATGATGTTATCCGCGCCACCGAGCAGATCGAGGATGTTCTCGGCAAGCACCAAGCGCTCATCATCTTTACTCTGGGCGACCGATTTGCCAGCACCGCCCTGCTTTTGCTTGTAGTCGGCCTTGGACTTGAGCTCGACCTCAACATCGTCATCCTCGCGACCGGGGGTCTTAAAGTCGAACTTGACGATCAGGAAACGGAAGACCACGACCCAAAGAGCGGTAAAGCACAGACCGACAAGGATGGAGATGGCGTACTGCAGACCGTGTGCGGCCCAAAGGGGCAGCCAGTCCCACGAGAGCATCGAGATGATGCCGCCGTCGAAGATGCCCACGACGCCAAGGAGGTTTTGGGCCATGCAGCCAAGCGCTCCGAGCACGCAGTGGACGACGAACAGACCGGGCGCGATGAACAGGAAGGTGAAGTCAAGCGGCTCGGTAATACCGCAAAGCATAGCGGTAAGGGTGACCGGGATCAGCAGAGCCTTGACGCGCTGCTTGCGCTCGGGTTTGGCGGTCATATAAAACGCAATGGCGACGCCAAGCGAGCCGAAGACCTTAGTCCAACCAGGGCAGGTATAGGCAGCCCAGGGGGCAGCATCCTTAAGAGCAATGCTCGGATCGGCAGCCAGTTGGGGCAGGATGTTGGCCCAAGCAGCAAAGATGCCGCCGTTGACCGCCGCGTTGTCGTAATAGAACGGCGTATAGATAAAGTGGTGCAGGCCTGTAGGGATCAGCACGCGCTCGAAGAAAGCAAAGACACCCACGCCAAACGTACCGGCGGAAAGGATGAATCCCTGGAAGGCGGAGATAGCAGCCTGAACATGCGGCCACACCAGGCAGGCGATAAGAGCGACCGGAACCATAACGAAGAAACCGATCATATAGATGAACACGGAGCCCGAGAACACGCCCAGCCACTCAGGAAGTTCGGTGTCGAAGAACTTGTTATGCAGCATCGTGGCGATACCAGAGATAATGAGCGCGCCCATGATGCCCATATCAAGCGTTTTGATGCTTGCGATAGTGGCAAGACCAGTACCGCTGCCCGCCTCGACAGAGTAGTCGACCCCAAAGACAGGGCCCCACTGCCCCAAGATTGTGCTTACAAAGTAGTTGAAGGTAAGGTAGATGGCCAAAGCCTCCATGCAGCAGCGAGCGTTCTGCTTGTTCGCGAGCGAGATTGGCAACGCTACGCAAAACAGCAACGGCATCTGGTTAAAGAGCGTCCAACCACCCTGGAGCAGCACATTCCAGCAATCAAACCAAAGATGGCCCGCAGTGGCCATCTCGCCAAAGATCGCCTCGGTGGTAAACAACGTACCCAGGCCGACGACGATTCCGGAAAATGCGAAAAGAATTGCAGGCGTGTACATTGCACCGCCGAAACGTTGTATCTTTTGCATCATGACGGGGAATCCCCCTCTCTTCATTCGGAGCGACTGCGGTTTTGGCTTCACTCGAGACCGCAGACGCGCCGTTTGCGTGTACCTCGTGCAATAGGACGGGTGGGCCCGCTTCCCTGACTTCTTGCACTTACGTTTTATCACATCACTTATCTAGACAAGTTAGCATAAAGACTACGGTCGGTAAACGGTCGATTATTGGCCGTAAACGGTATAAGTCCAGTATTTTGCCTGCTAAATCTGACATAGCTGATGGCTGCAATTTATATTTCTTTTCAACTTGTCTAGATGTGCTTGTCTGTACCTGTAGACATGCCTATACTTCATTACAATATCCACCGCCACGTTAAGGAGTCACCATGAAAAGCGCGGTCTTCTATGGAAAGCACGACCTCAGAGTCGAGGAATCGGCAAAGCCGGTCGTGGGCAAGCGCGACGTTCTGATCAACGTCAAAGCTTGCGGCGTCTGCGGTACCGACGTTCATATCTACGAAGGCGACAAGGGTGCAGCCGACGTTACCCCGCCCACGATCCTTGGTCATGAGTTTGCGGGCGTTGTCGAGGCCGTGGGCAGCGACGTCGCTGGCTTTAAACCGGGCGATCGCGTGTGCATCGACCCAAACCATCCCTGCGGCTGCTGCGAACCCTGCCGCGACGGAATCAACCACTACTGCGAGCATATGACCGGTTACGGCACCACCGTTAACGGCGGCTTTGCCGAGTACTGCTCCGTCGATATGCAGCAAGTCTACAAGTTGGGCGATCACACCAGCTTTGAGCAGGGTGCTATGACCGAGCCCGTCGCCTGCTGCCTGCACGGCATCGATATGTGCAACATCAAGCCCGGCAGCACAGTTGTCGTTATCGGCGGTGGCATGATCGGCCTGCTCATGATGCAGCTTGCTAAAAACGCCGGCGCCACCAAGGTTGTCTTGCTCGAGCCTGTCGAAGGCAAGCGCGAGGTTGCGCTCAAACTCGGCGCCGACCTGGCAATTGATTCCATCCACGAGGATGTCCCGGCCCGCCTGAAGCAGGAGGGCGTCGGCAACGTCGATGTCGTTATCGAGTGTGTTGGCAAGCCCGTCACCATCGAGCAGGCCATCCAGATCGCCGGCCACAAGGCTACGGTCATGATGTTCGGCCTCACCAAGCCCGATGAGACAATCACCGTCAAGCCCTTCGAGGTCTTCCAGAAGGAGCTTGTGCTTACCTCGTCCTACATCAACCCTTATACGCAGCGTCGCGCGCTCGAGCTCATCGACTCTGGCAGGCTCGACGTATCCTCGATGGTCGCCAAGGTGGCTTCCCTCGACGAACTCGGCGCCATCCTGTCAGACCCAGCTCTGCGTGCCATGGGTAAATATATAATCGACCCCAGCAAGTAAATCGATCGACACCTGCGCGAGCGGTCCTCATCCACCGCTCGCGCACTCAGCTCTAGGAGACCGTCATGGCGCGAGCCATCTTCCAAACTATTTATGACAACGTGAAGCAGTCGATTGACGACGGCACATACGCCTATCAGAGTTATCTGCCTTCGGAGACTGAGCTCACGCAGCTGTTTGACTGTTCGCGCATGACGGTCCGTCGCGCCATCTCGATGCTTGCGGCAGATGGTTACGTGCTCCCCCAGCAAGGCAAAGGCATGCGCGTCATTCGCAACATCAGTGACGAGAAGAGTCGTGGTGGCGGCGGACTCGAGACCTTTAAGGAAATCGCGGTCAACCGAGGCTTTGAGCTCAAGACTGTCACCACCGTCTTTGAGCTCCTCATCTGCAGCAAGGCGCTCTCCAAGATTACCGGGTTTCCCGAAGGCTGTGAGCTCACACGCGCCAAACGCATCCGTTATGCAGACGGACAAGCCGTGTGCTCCGACGACTCCTATTACCTAAGCTCACAGGTACCGGGACTGACAGCCGAGATTGTCAACGATTCGATTTATCGTTACCTCGAAGAAGATCTTGGCGTTAAGATTGCCACGGGCAAACGCGATGTAACGATTGAGCATCCCACGCCCGAGGATGCGCGCGTGCTCGATCTCGACGACTTTAACGCACTCGCCGTTATACGCGGACAGACCTACAACGCCGACGGCATCCTTATGGAATACACCGAGACCAAACAGGTCCCAGGGTTCTTTTTGCTCCATGAAACCGTGACGCGCAACGGTACCGGTCGAACCGGCCACCAAAGCAGCATGAACTAACCATTTAATAGTTGCGGTGGAATAGTTCCTAGAATGGCCAGCTTAAGGGCAAAACAGGAACTATTCCACCGCAACTTTTTTGGCCGGCGGGGCAGCATCTGTCCCACCGGCCATCATTTACGCTCTTTTAGCTAGTCCGCGAGCTTTTCCACCTGGTCGAGCATCTTGTCCAGCTTGGCCTTTGCCTCGGCCTTGACCTTCTCGGCTTCTTCGTGAGCCTTCGCCTTCTGGGCAGCCTTTTCCTCGGCTTCGGGGTCGACGACAACCAAGTTGGACGCATCGTGTTCAACAAGCTTGAGCGCATGTTCGGAACAAACCTTGACACAGGCGCCGCAGCCCAAGCAATACGTGGACTCCAACGCAAAGCGGCCGCTTCCCACCAAATCGCAGGCAAACGTGGGGCATACATTGACGCACTCGCCGCACGACGTGCACTTGTCAAAATCGCACTCCGGCGTGCTCACCTGCATGTTCTGGGCAAGCTCGGGATGGTTCTGCAACGTTGAGAGCACCAGTTGGCGCCCGTGCGTGAGCGAACGGCGACGCTTAGTCGTCGTGGTGCCGCACATGGTGTTGAGCGTGCGCTCCAGCTGGGTAATCTGATGGCGATGGGCCTTGAGCTTTTGCGTCACCGAGGCCAACGCCGCCGTCGCCGGATTGAGCTTGGTCACCGTCAGGCCCGTGGTGCGGGCAATCTTTTCCATGTACTCCTTGCGTTCGTACTCGCGAAGCTTATGGCACTTGAGGCTCTTGGGGTCGACCTCCAAGCCCATACCCGTGCCAGACCACTCCTCGGCCTTCGCAATCGCCTCGCCCAGAATGTCCTCACCGCCGATGTTGCGGCATTTATCGCACACGCCCAACGGCAGGTACACGCTCACGTTGGGATAGTCCGCCAGTACCGAGAACCAGGTCTCGGCCGTAATATCGCCCACGCAGGCAACGACGACCTCGTTTTCGCGCGGCATGCGTTTGAGGGCACGCGTGCAGGTGACGTAGGCGGTCTCGTGGCTCGTAGCAGCAGAGACGATATCGTCATACAGGTTTTTAGGCGCCAGGCGCGGCGAGATGATCGCCTCGGTCGGACAAGCAGCAGCGCACAGGCCGCACTTGCGACAGGAGTCGAGGATCTCGATGGCGTCTTCCTCGACCTCGATAGCGTTGACCGGGCACACGTCCATGCACGCGGTGCAGCCGCTCTTTTCGTTTTTGCAGGTCAGGCACGGAATGGTGTTGCCGCGCGGACGCTCTTTATAGTCGGCAGGATTCCACTGCGGCGCCGATGGATCGAGTGCATCGGTCATACCGCCAAGCGGGTTTTTAAGAAAGTCGAAACCCTTGCTGATCTCGATAATGTCATCAAACAGATCGTGTTCCTGCGCCATGCGCGGCCCCTCCCTGAGCGGTGCAAACAAGCAAGAGATAATGATACGCTATCGGCCCACGCCTCGGGCAAATTACACGCGGCGCATCTTTGCGGCAAATAGCCCATGGCCTATCGCCACCTCGATTGCACAAGGTCAATCAAGTGCCAAGCTATGCCTCGCACATGAGCTGCACGAGCTTTTGTTTGGTCACCTTGGCCTGCTCGTTGGCCATATTACGCTCGTTTCTAAAGACCGCATTTGCAACACTCTGCAGATCGGCATCGGAAATCTCGCTGCACGGACCGTCCATCGAAGCCGCCGTGGGGCATACGCACAACGGCA
>CABRFA010000019.1 GCA_902470065.1 uncultured Collinsella sp. | reverse complement strand
ACATTGCTCTCGCACTTAGACATGAGCCTCCCCTCCCTTGCAGAAAAACGGAATGATCAGATCGTCAAAATCCTGAATCTCCTCGTGGCCAAAGCCTTCAAAGAACTCATGACGCTTTTCGCAGGTCAGGTTGTTATAGACCGCAAACTGCGTCGCTGGCGGACAGACGATATCGGCTGTGCCGGTGCCAAACAGCACGGGGCATTTGACCATAGGGGCAAAGTTCTTGGAATCGAAGTACGCCAGCTTGGCATAGGCTTCGTCAATACGAGTCGAGTCCTCGTCAAACCAGCGAGACCAATAGCGCAGGCCCTCGTAGGCAATGTCGTCGGCATCCAAATCCCAGACCAGGCGGAAATCTGACAGGAAGGGATAGAGGATGGCGGCACGATTGATAAGCTCGCTGTTAAGCGCACAGGTCGCAATGCCCAAACCGCCGCCCTGCGACGCGCCGTTCACAAACACACGGGAAAGATCGATGCCCTCGAGCTCGCGAACAATACGGCACAGAATGCGAATATCTTGGTGCAAGCGGACATAGTAGAGGTTGGCCGGGTCGCCGTCGATACCGGCGACGATATGGCCCGCGACCGTTGTGCCCTCAAATCCGCCAATGTCCTCGGAGGGACCTCCTTGGCCGGGGCAATCGAGGGCGATGAGTGCCATGCCCATGCCCGCAAACGACGCCTGCTCAAACCAGCTGCGGCTTGCACCCGGATACCCATGGAACTGAAGTACCAATGGCACGGGCTCGTCCGAGACAGGTTTAAGGTATTTGGCATGCAGGCGCGCGCCACACATGCCGGTATACCAGAGGTCGAAAAGCTGGCAGGTCGC
Source organism: uncultured Collinsella sp. (assembly GCA_902470065.1). GTDB lineage: Bacteria > Actinomycetota > Coriobacteriia > Coriobacteriales > Coriobacteriaceae > Collinsella. The sequence goes on along the minus strand of CABRFA010000019.1, from coordinate 13,420 downwards.
GGCATCGGCGACCGATGCCGTCTCGATCGCATAGTCAAGCCCGACGGCGTCGGCCTCGGCCATGCGATCCTTCCAAAAGAGATCGAAATCTGATGGACGGGGCATGGCGCCTCGGTATTCACTAAATTGATGTTGTAGCTCCTGAGCACTTGGCATGGCTCGTGAACCCAACCTTTCGAAATCGCAACGGAGGTGCGCCCGGCAAGGGAACCGGGCGCACGGGAGGGAAAACGAGGCTACTCGCCGAGCTTGGGATGCAGCAGCGACGGCGCAGCGCCGAGCAGCATCTTGGTGTAGGGGTCCTGGGGGTGCTGGAAGACCTGCTTGGCCTCGCCCTGCTCGACGATCCTGCCACCATTCATAACGATGATGTCGTCAGAGATATAGCGGACCGTCTGGATGTCATGGCTGATGAACACCATGGCCAGGCCGAGCTCCTTCTTAAGGTCGGTCAGCAGGTTCAGAATCTGCGCGCGGACCGAAACGTCCAGAGCCGAGGTGGGCTCGTCGGCGATGATGGCATCGGGGTTCAGCGACAGGGCACGGGCAATTGCGACGCGCTGGCGCTGGCCGCCCGAAAGCTGACCGGGAAGAACCTCGGCGGCGGAGCTGGGCAGACCGGTGAGCTCCAGGAGCTCTTTGACGCGCTTCTCCTGCTCGGCCTCGGTACCCAGGTTGTGGACGCGCATGGGGTCGAGCAGTTGCTCGCGAACGACCATGCGGGGGTTGAGCGCCGTGGCCGGGTTTTGGAACACGACCGAGATGACGCGACCCATGTGGCGACGGTCCTCGGCGGTACGTTTGGTAACGTCCTTGCCCTTAAAGTAGACCTTGCCGCTCGTGGGGGCCTGCAGGCCGCACATGACGTTGGCGGTGGTGGACTTACCGCAACCGGACTCGCCGACGATGCCGATCGTCTGACCGGGCATGAGCTTAATCGTTACACCCTGGACGGCGTGAACCAGGTTGGGGTGCAGAATCGAGCCGGTACGGGTCCTAAAGGTGACGTGGACGTCATCAAGGAAGATGATCGGCTCGACGCCGTTGACTGCGGTCTCGCTCATCTACATCACCTCCGCGTGAGGGGTCAAACCATTTGCCTTGAGCACCTCGTCGGGGAGCTCGGAATAGAAGTGCTCGGTGCCGGGCACGCGCTTGAAGACCGGACGGGTGTCCAGGCCAATACGCGGATGGCTCGAGCGGGGCGCGAAGCGATCGCCCTTGGGGAAATCGCGCGGGCTCGGAACGGCGCCGGGCACCTGGTGCAGGCGACCCGAACCGCTCTCGATGGACAGAACGGAACCCAGAAGACCGCGGGTGTACTCGTGGATCGGGTTGGTGAGCAGCTCCTTGGTGGGTGCCTGCTCGATAACCTGGCCAGCGTACATAACCGTGATGTTATGGGCAACCTCGGCGACCAGAGCCAGGTCATGCGAAACGAAGATCATGGCAAAGCCGAGCTTGGCCTGAAGATCGTTGAGCAGCTTGATGACCTGCTTCTGGACGGTAACGTCCAGAGCGGTCGTGGGCTCGTCGCAGATGACCAGCTTGGGGTCGCGGGTAAGGGCCATAGCGATCAGGACACGCTGACGCTGGCCGCCGGAAAGCTCGTGCGGATAGCTCTCGAGCGTGCGCTTGGGATCGAGGCCGACGAGCTCCAGGAGCTCCTCGGCGCTGCGGGTTCCGCCGCGCTTGGTGAGCTGCTTCATCTGGGCAGAGATGAGCATGGAGGGATTAAGCGAGGACAGGGCGTCCTGATAGACCATAGCGATATCGGTACCGCGCAGGCCGAACCACTCCTTCTTGCTCATCTTGAGCAGGTCGCGACCCTCCCAGAGAACCTCGCCGGAAAGATGCTCGTCATCGTCGGTCAGGCCCATGATGGCCAGCGTGGTGATGGACTTACCGCAACCGGACTCGCCCACCAGGCCCATGGTCTGACCAGGACGAACGTCAAAGTTGACATGGTCGACGACGTTGATATCACCGTGATGCTCAAACTGGATGCAGAAGTCACGGACCGAGAGAATCGGCTCAACGGACTCGTCGGGCACGTGGCGATCGTCACGCTTGAGCTCGACATCGCGCAGGGCGCCAAGGCGAGCGGAGAGGGACTGGGCCTGCTCCTTGTAGGCGCGAACGGGGTCGGAGACCAGCAGGTCGGCCTCGCGACGCTTGGAGGAATCGGTCGGATCCAGGGCGGCGGAGGGGGCAGCGGCCATAGCGTCGGTAATGCCCTCGGAGAGGATGTTGAGCGCCAGGCAGGTGATCATGATGGCCAGGCCCGGGAACAGCGCCTGCCACCAACGGCCAGCGAGCACGCCGCCGCGGGCGTCGGCGAGGATGTTGCCCCAGGTAGCAGTGGGCTCCTGGATACCAGCGCCGATGAAGGTCAGCGAGGCCTCGAAGATGATGGCGTCGGCGACCAGGGTAACGGTGAAGACCATGATCGGGGCGATGCAGTTACGCAGAACATGCTTGATCAAAATCCACGGAGCCTTGGCACCGGAAACGATGACCGCGCGAACATAGTCCTCGCCGTACTCGGACACGATGTTGGCGCGCACGATACGGGCAATCTGCGGAGTGTACATAAAGCCGATGGCGAAGATGATCGACGGCACGGAGTTGCCCAGGATGGAGACGAAGACGGCCGCGAGGGCGATGCCCGGGATGGACATGATGATGTCCAAGATACGCATGATCGTCTCGGAGACGGCCTTGCGCGAAACCGCTGCAAGGGCGCCCACGACCGAGCCGCAGACCAGAGCCATGGCGGTGGCACCAAAGCCGATGATCAGCGAGTAACGACCACCGTAGAGCATACGCGACAGAATGTCGCGACCCTTATCGTCGGTACCGAAGATAAATCCGTTGCCGGGAGCCTGGCGAGCCGTAAAAATCTCGACCGGGCTATAGGGGGCAAGAAGGGGCGCCAGGATCGCAGTCAGGGCGACCAGCACCAGCACGACGGCGGCAATCTTAGAAGATAGCGTCATCTTCTTCCAGCCACCGAGCTTGAGCCCCTTGGAGGCAGCCTTCTCGAGCTGCTCGGTTTGCTTCTCTCGAATCTTTACCATAATCTACACCGTCCTGATGCGCGGGTTGATGAGCAGGTAGAGCATGTCAACCACGATGTTGATGATGATGAAGGCGAGAGCAACGACGATGACGACGCCCTGAACCAGGTTCGCCTCGTTGCCCTGAACGCCCTGCAGAATCGCGGTGCCCATGCCGGGGAGGTTGAAGATAACCTCGATGACGACGGCGCCGCCCATGAGGTAACCGATCTTAAGACCGAGGGTGGTGACCGGGGTGATCAGCGCATTGCGAAGAACGTTGATGCCGACGACGACCTTCTCGGGAACGCCGGCGCCACGAGCCATACGGACATAGTCCTTGTCGAGCTCCTCGACCATGGCGGTACGCACGATACGAGTCATCTGGCCCGTCAGCGGAAATGCCAAGGCGATAGCGGGCATGATCATACGTCCCAGATAGCCAACCGGATTCGTGGTGAAGTGAGGCAGAGCACCCGATGCCGGGAGCACCTTAAGGTAGGAAGAGAACAGCAGGATCAACAGAACGGCAAGCCAGAACGACGGGGTTGCCAAGCCGGCGATGGAAAAGACGCGGATCACTTGGTCCGGCCATTTGTCGCGATACAGTGCCGCGATGACGCCGAGCAAAAACGAAACGACCGCACCGATGGCAAGACCGATGAAGGTCAGCTGCATCGTGACGGGCAGGGCCGTGGAGATGCGCTTGGCAACGGAGTTGCGAGCAGCACCATAGGTGCCCATGTCGCCATGGATCAAATCGCCCATATAGCGCACGTAGCGCACGGGCCAGGGGTCGTCCAGACCATACTTCTCATGGTACTCGGCAACCGCCTCGGGCGAGGCGCCGTCACCCAACGCCGTGTAGGCGGGGTCGGTCTTGGAGAACGACATAAGGAAGAACACCAGGACGGTGACGCCCAATGCCATGATCGGCAGCGCCACAAGACGCCTTCCAATCAAACGTAGCAAGTTGTTCACGTTCTCTCCCCTTTCTTTTGTCGGTAGGACCAACTGGTATATGAGTACGGATACTCATTACAAGACCCGAGCGACATCGTTGCCGCCCGGGTCTTTGTTTCAACTATGAGGATACGGTCCCAACGACCGACATCCTGCATACAGACTCAAGCGAGTCTTACGCCTTGACGGTCGCAACGCCCCTGAAGGACATGCTCGTCGTGCCGATGCCCTTGAAGCCATCGAGGGCCTCGCCGTTGGGCGCAGTGGACGGATCGTCCCAGGAAGCGGAGACGGTCTTGACGTGGACAACGGGGTACAGAACGGCGTTGTCGGCAATGATGTCGAAGCACTCGTTCCACTTCTTCTGCTGCTCGTCGCCCTCGGCGGCAAGAGCCTCGTCCATGAGACCGTGGAGCTTCTGCCACTCAGCGGACTCCTTCCACGGGCAACGGGTCTGCATCCAGACGTTGTCGCCGTACCACCAGTTGAGCAGCAGGTCGGGGTCGGCGCCGAAGCAGGAAGGATCGCCAGGGGCAAGGAGGATATCGTAGGCCTCGCCGCCGTCGATGGCAGCGTAGGTGGCCGGCGAGGTATCGGTCTGGATGGTCACATCGAAGCCGAGAGCGTCGAGATCGTTCTTGACCTGGGCGGCCATGCCCTTAATCTGCTCGTTGTCGGTGGTGCGCAGGGTGATGGCACCCGGGGTGATGCCAGACTCCTCGATGAGCTTCTTAGCCTTCTTGGCGTCGGTCTTGTACACCGTGGAAGCCTCATGATAGTTGGTGAAGCTCTTGGGCAGGTAGCAGCTGGCAGCGGTGGCAAGGCCGGCGAAGGTGTTGCTGACCATCTTCTCGGTGTCGAGCGCATACATGACAGCCTGACGGACCTTGACGTTGTTCCAAGGCTCCTTGGCGACGTTGAACATAATGAAGCGGGTGCCGAAACCCTGAACGTTATCGATCTTGCAGCCAGCGCTCTCGAGCTGGTCGACGGCGTCAGCGGTAACGAGCTCCATAACGAGCGTGGAGCCCTCCTGCTGAGCGGTAACGCGAGCGGTGGGGTCGGTCAGGATGCTGTACTGGATCTTCTTATCCTCGGCAGCATACTCACCGTTGTACTCAGGATTGGGAACCAGGGTAATCTCGGTATCGGAGATAGAGTCGTACATCCAGGGGCCGGAGCCGATCGGCTGCTTGGCGCGATCCTCCTCGGTCTGGGTGGCCGGGGTAACGCGGACGATGGCCAGACGATCCTTGAGCAGGGAGAAGTTGGGGACCTTGGTCTTGACCGTCACGGTGCTGGCGTCCTTGGCCTCGATGGACTCGAAGGGCTGGAAGAACGGAGCATAGGTAGCGGAAGCGGCGCAAGCGGTGTAGGAGGCGACGACATCGTCAGCGGTGACCTCGGTGCCATCGGAGAACTTGGCACCCTTACGGATGGTGACCTCGAAAGTGGTGTCGTCCACAGACTTGGGATCGTCGGTGGCGAGCTCGTTGAAGGTGCTGTAGTCGTGGTAATCGATGCCGTAGAGGCCCTCGACGACGTGCCAGTTAGCACCCAGGCCCACAGCGGAGCCGGTGCTGGCGGGATCGAAGCTGGACGGAGCGTAAGCGGAACCAGCGGTGATCACGCCGCCGCCACGGTTGGCGGAATCGGTGGAACCGGAAGCGGAACCCTCGTCGCTAGAGCTGCCACCGCAGCCGGTGAGACCAAGCCCTGCGACAGCAGCGACGCTGCCGGTGAGGCCGAGGAACGAACGCCTGGACATACCCTTGTTGATGATGGCCATGTCTTCTCCTATCAATAGAGAATCTTACCCGGGAGCACCTAGACTTGCCCCCGCGCAACTTGCGGACGATATATACCTTACCTACCGACGAGCCCAACTGAGGTGCCGCGCTCGGCGACCGATACATACATCCGCTTGAACGGTATTTACTACCGTTCACCGAATTCGTTGACAAACGATTCGCCAGACAGTATGTATCGGCGAGGTGAGATATCAGTCTTCGTCAACCCGCAGGATAGCAGGGTTGTTCACCATGACTAGTCAAACGTTTTAGCGTTAATAAAACCCGAAACCAGCAGGCAATCATGGCGAAATAAATGGTTGAAAATCACGCAATCATGTATATCAGTAGTTTAGGCTCGTGTTTAGCTATCGGAATGGCCAGCCGCCGCCTCGGCGCGCTCGGCATTCCATGCAACGAGCGCCTCGTGGACCGCCTTGGCAACATCGGCAGGTATGCCGCGAACTTCCGCGATCTCTTGCTCGCTCGCCGCGCGCAAACGCTTCATCGAGCCAAAATGGCGCATAAGGGCACGTTTTCTGGTGGGTCCCACGCCTGGAACGTCATCGAGTACCGAAACCGTCATGGCTTTATCGCGCAACTCGCGATGGAACGTGATGGCAAAACGGTGCGATTCATCGCGAACCTGTTTAATTAGATAGAGCGAAGCAGACCCGGTCGGCAGCACGACGGGAGTCTCGTCCCAAGGCACGAAAACTTCCTCATCGGCCTTCGCCAAGCCGCAAACCGGTATATCGAGCCCAAGAGCCTCAAGTTGCTTGATCGCAGCGGTCAATTGCGGCTTGCCGCCATCGACAACGAGCAAATCGGGGCGCGAGCCAAAGCGCTCGTCCGCCATGCGCTCGGGAGCATAGCGTCGTCCCAAAACCTCGGACATCGACACGAAGTCGTTTGCCTCGTCCAATTCGGCCTGAATTTTAAAACGACGGTACTGGCTCTTGTCGGCGCGTCCGTTGGTAAACACCACCATCGAGGCGACGGTAAAGGTTCCATGCAGCGTCGAGATATCGAAGCACTCGATACGCATCGGCGGCGCCGGCAGCGCCAGCGCGCTTTCGAGCTCCAGGAGCGCTTGATTGGTGCGGTCGTCAGCGTACCCCGTTCGCATCATGTAGCGCATGAGGGCATGGCGCGCATTTTTGGATGCCATATCGAGCAAACGGTGCTTTTCGCCACGCTGCGGCCTATGGAGATGGCAGGAACGCTCGCGCTTGCCTGCAAGCCACTCCCCCAGCGCCTCCGCATCCTCAAGCTCGACAGAGAGGTTTATCTCAGCTGGAATATCAGCCGTCTCGTCGTAATAGCGCTTAAGAAAGCCCGATTGAAGTTCCTCTTCGTCGACATCCAAACCCTTATCGAGAATAAACTCGCAGGTTCGAACCGTTCGACCCTCACGCACGACAAAGACGCAAGCGGCGGAGATGGTCTCCTCGCGATAGAAACCGATGACATCGATATCGACACTGGAGGGAAAAACGACTTGCTGACGGTCGTCCAGACCCCTGATGACCTCCAAACGACGTTTGACGCGTGCCGCGCGCTCAAAGTCGAGCGCCTCGGCGGCATCCGTCATCTCGGAGGTCAGCTCATCGACGACATCCTTGCGATGGCCCGACAAAAAACGTTCGACACGTTTGACGTTCTTGGCATAGTCCGTAGGAGAAATCGCGCCGACACACGCACCCGGGCCGCGCCCGACATGGTAGTCAAAGCAGGGACGCCCGTTTTGCGCGCAAATCATATTGACGATGTCTTCCTCGCCCTTGTGGGACTCGACGATACGACGACAACGACGCCACTCCGCACAGGATGCGGAGCAGATGGGGATAACCTTGCGCAGCGTATCTATCGTCTCACGTGCCGCACGGCTATCGGTATAGGGTCCAAAATAGCGCGTTCCCGGCTTATGGCGCTCGCGCGTATATTTGATAGCGGGATACAGGTCGCCCTTTGTAATGGCAATAAAGGGGTAGCTCTTGTCATCCTTGAGGTCCACATTAAAGTACGGATGGTACTGACCAATCAAATTGCGCTCGAGCACCAACGCCTCGTGCTCGGTCTCCACCACGATATAGTCAAAGCTCGCCACCAGCTGCATCATCAGCGGGATCTTTTGACGCTCATCCTGCAGCGTCACGTACTGGCGCATACGGGAACGCAGGTTTTTTGCCTTGCCAACGTAGATGACATCGCCCTTGGCATCTTTCCAAAGGTAACATCCGGGCTGCGTGGGAACGCGCGAAACCTGCTCGGCGAGTGTTGGAATGTTGTCGTGACCGGCCACACGCACCTACTTGCGACGAAGCAGCGCCGAGACCTCGGGCATCTTAAGGACGACGGCAAGGCCAAAGGTAACAGCAAGCGAGACGACACCCGCAACGCAAACGTAGCCAAGAGTAATCAGAATCGAGCCGCCAAGTGCCCCGACAAAGTGCTCAAGCGCCCACATGACGCCGGCGCCTGCGGCAGCACCCAGGCCACCGAGCAAAAGGCCAAAGAAACCGCCATGCAGGATAGATTTGACCTGAAGGCCACGCAGACGACGACGCAGCCACCATAGCGAACAGCCGACCAAGATCACGTAGTCGACGACATACGAAAGCGCGATTGCCGGCATACCGAAGCCCAGCACAACGCCAAACAGCAGAACCGAGCCGGCCTGGCCGATGGCGGAATACAGGCAATAGCGGCTATAGGGCTTCATGTCGAGCAAGGCAGAGAAGCTCTTCTGCATCAACACGACCACGCCGTAGAGCGGCAGCGAGAGCGCCAGGTAGACAAGGTACTCGGACACCAGCGTCACGCCGGACTCATCAAACTTGCCGGCACAGTAAATCATGTTGAGCGGACGTGCGAAGACAATCAGGTACAGCGCGAACGGAATCAGGAAGAACAGCATCTGGGCGACGCCACGCGAAATGCCCGTGCGAACGCTGTCGTAATCCTTCTCCTGTGCGTCGTGAGAGAGCTCGGTATAGAGCGCCGTCGAAAGCGAGGCGGCAATCAGCGCGTAGGGCAGCGTGTACCACAGGCGCGCATAGGCGATGACGGAAGGACCAGTCTCGGGCTGGACCACCAGCGCGGCAGCGTTGGTGATAGAAGTCGAGACAAACATGCACACCGTGGCGAGCAGCGTCGGGATACCGAGCGCAATCGTCTGGCGCAGTGCGGGGTCCTTAAAGTCGATATGGATATGGGGATGCACGCCGTGCTTGCCAAGCGCGGGGATCTGACATGCCATCTGAACAAAGACACCGAGGGTCGTACCGGCCGCAATCAAGATGATGCCGGCACGTTCGCCAAACTGTGCGGACACGGGCGCAAAACCCATAAAGCTCGCAATGACGATCACATTGTTGAGGACCGGAGCAAACGTCGACCAGAAGTAGTCGCGGTGTGCGTTGAGAACGCCCGAGAACACCGAGCCCAAACCATAAAACAGAATCTGGATGGCAAAGAAACGGAACATGAACGCAGCGGTATCCATGCTGCCGCCGTCACCCGAAAGGAACGATTGCGTCCAGATAAAGCCCGGGGCGAACACGGTCCCCAGCAACGATATGCCACCCAGCACCAAAAGCAGAATGCCGAGCAGGTTGCCCACGTACTCGTTCGAGGCCTCGCGACCCTGCTCACGCCTCACGCCCATGTACACGGGCAAAAACGCCGTCACGAGCATGCCACCCATCACGAGTTCGTAGAGCATATTGGGCAGGTTGTTGGCGACCTGATAGGAGGACGAGAGTAGCGACATGCCGATAGCGGCCGCCATTGCCCACGTGCGGATAAAACCGGTGACGCGAGACACGATAGTCAGGATGGTCATAAGCCCGGCGGAACGACCAACCGTGGAGTAGTCCGACGAGCCCATGTCGTCAGTGTCATCTCGCGACGAAGAAGCTTCGGATGAGGGTGTCTGAGGCGCAGATTCTTTTGCAAAATGAGCTCCGCGCTTCAATTCTTCCTGCGGCATCGCTCAGTCCTCTCTCGTAATCGCGGCAACCGTCGCCCCGCAAAATGCAATTAAATCATCGGGTGCAAGCTCGAGCTGATAACCACGCTTGCCTCCCGAAATAAAAATGGTATCCCAAAGGACACACGTCTCATCAATGAGCGTCCGGTAGCGTTTTTTCATACCGACCGGGCTGCAGCCGCCGCGAACGTAGCCAGTCGCCGCAAGCAAATCCTTCACATGCATCATAACCAAGGACTTCTCCCCCGCGGCACGCGCGGCGGACTTTAGATCGAGCTCATCGGCAACAGGGATGCAGCACACGACATGGTCGTTGGACGGCGTCACGCAGACCAAGGTCTTAAATCCTTGACCGGGCTCCTCGCCAAGCTGCTCCGAAATCGCGACCCCCAGGCCCACCGACTCATCACCATCGTCTTCGTACGTATGTAGAACATAGGAAATGCCGGCGCTTTCCAGCTCGCGCATCGCATTGGTTTTTGGCGTCTTTACAGCCTTTGCCATGACATATCCTTTCCCTCGCATTCGGACGCAAAGATTAAGTATATGTCCAATTCGGCTGCATACGTCACTTCGGCACAGCAAGCGCCATCGAATCACAAGGAGTCGATGGCACCCATAAACTGAATCGCCTATTTATTGAGCATCAAGTTGAGCCTGACGCTCCCGGTCACGCCTGAGCAACGGCGCCAAAAACTTGCCCGTATAACTCTGCGGACAGTCCGCAACCTGCTCCGGTGTACCCGAAACCACGACGGTTCCGCCGCCGTTACCGCCCTCGGGACCCATATCGATCAGGCGGTCGGCAACCTTGATGACATCAAGGTTGTGCTCAATCACCAGCACCGTGTTGCCCGCATCGACCAAGCGCTGCAGCACATCGAGCAGCTGGCGGACGTCCTCAAAATGAAGACCGGTCGTCGGCTCGTCCAAAATATAGAACGTCTTGCCCGTCTGGCGTCGATGAAGCTCCTTGGCGAGCTTCACACGCTGCGCCTCGCCGCCCGAGAGCGTCGTGGCGGGCTGGCCCAGGCTCACGTAGCCCAAGCCTACATCGTACAGCGTCTGGAGCTTGCGCTTAATCTGCGGGATATTCCCAAAGAAGGCCAGCGCCTCGGTGACGCTCATGTCGAGCACGTCCGAGATGGTCTTGCCACGGTAGGTGACCTCGAGTGTCTCGCGGTTGTAGCGTTTACCGCCGCAAACTTCGCAGGGAACGTAGATATCGGGAAGGAAGTGCATCTCGATCTTAATCTGCCCATCGCCCTTGCACGCCTCACAGCGCCCGCCACTCACATTAAAGGAGAAACGACCCGGCGAGTAGCCGCGCGCCTTCGACTCCGGCGTACTCGCAAACAGCGCGCGAAGATCATCCCACAGGCCGATATAGGTAGCAGGGTTGGAGCGCGGCGTGCGGCCAATCGGCGACTGGTCGATATCGATAACCTTATCGATGCACTCGATGCCCTCGATTTTTTTATACGGACCCACAGGGCGCGTCGAGCGGTGAATGGCATTCGTAAGGGCAGGCGCAATGGTGTCGGTAACCAGGGAGCTCTTGCCCGATCCCGACACGCCGGTAACAACCGTAAGCGTACCAAACTCGATCTTGGCAGTAACGTTTTTGAGGTTGTTAGCTCGAGCGCCCGTAATTTTAAGGCAGCCGCGACCGGGCTTGCGCCGTTCATCAGGCACCCGGATCATTCGTTTGCCGGTCAGATAAGCGCCCGTCATCGACTCAGGACACGCCATGATATCGGCAGGCGTTCCCGCCGCGACTACGTGTCCGCCGTTGACGCCGGCGCCGGGTCCCATGTCGATCACGTAGTCGGCGGCACGGATTGTGTCCTCGTCGTGTTCGACGACGATAACGGTATTGCCGATATCGCGCAGGCGCTCGAGCGTCTTGATCAGGCGCTCGTTGTCACGCTGATGAAGACCGATCGAAGGCTCGTCCAGAATATAGAGCACGCCCATGAGACCCGCGCCGATCTGCGTTGCCAGTCGAATACGCTGTGCCTCGCCACCGGAAAGCGTCGCCGAGGCGCGATCGAGTGTCAGATAGTCGAGTCCAACATCGACCAGAAAACGCAGACGCTCCAGAATTTCCTTGACGATACGGCCGCCGATAAACTGTTGGCGCTCGGTGAGTTCCAGGCCCTCAAAAAACTCGAGCGATTCACGGCACGACAGGCAACAAACTTCGTAAATGGACTTGCCGCCCACGGTGACGGCGAGCATCTCAGGGCGCAAACGAGCGCCGTGGCAGCTCGAGCACGGTTCCTCGTGAATGTACTTCTCCAGGCGCGTCTTGGTGTTCTCGTTCGTCGTCTCGGTATAGCGTTCGTACAGGATGTTGCGAACGCCCGAAAACTTGGTATCCCACTGGCTGCGACGTCCGTCGAGCTTTTGGTAGTCGACCGAGATCTTCGTATCGCCCAGGCCATCCAAGAATGCACGGCGCACGCGAGGGGGCAAGTCCTCCCACGGCGTATCGGCGCTCGCCTTAAAGTGTTTGCAGACCGCAGCAAAAATCTGCGGATAGTAGTTCGAATTGCCAAACAGGCTACCAAAGACTCCGTCGGCAATGGACTTCGAGGGATCCTCAATCAGCGCCTCGGCATCAACGGTTTTCTTAAAGCCCAGGCCGTCGCACTCAGGACATGCGCCATAGGGAGCGTTAAACGAAAAATCACGCGGCTGAAGATCGTCAATGGAGTGTCCATGCTCCGGGCACGCCAAGGCCAACGAATACTCCAGAAGCTCGCCCTCGGTCCCCTCGGGAGCATCACGATCGGGCAGCATGTACACGTTTACATTGCCGTGAGCCAGCGCGGTCGCCTGCTCAACAGACTCGGCGATACGGCCCAGAGAATTCTCACGGATCACGATGCGATCGACCACGACCTCGATATCGTGCTTGAATTTCTTATCCAGATCGATCTGATCGTCGAGCGAGCGCACTTCACCGTCGACACGCACGCGGCTAAAGCCCTCGGCGCGAAGGTCCTCAAACAGTTTGGTGTACTCGCCTTTTCGCCCGCGCACCACCGGTGCCAGCACAAACGCGCGGCGGCCCTCCCCCGCCGCCAAGACCTTGTCGGCAACCTGGTCGGTCGTCTGGCGCTCAATGACGCGGCCGCATTCGGGACAGTGCGGGGTGCCCACACGGGCGAACAGCAGGCGCAGATAGTCATAAATCTCGGTTACGGTGCCAACCGTCGAGCGAGGGTTTTTAGACGTCGTCTTTTGGTCGATCGACACCGCCGGCGAAAGGCCGTCGATTGAATCCAAGTCGGGTTTGTCCATCTGGCCCAAGAACTGGCGCGCATAGCTCGAAAGACTCTCGACGTATCGACGCTGGCCCTCGGCATAGATAGTGTCAAATGCCAGCGAACTCTTGCCCGAGCCAGAAAGACCGGTAATGACCACGAGTTGGTCACGCGGAATGGAAACATCGATATCACGGAGGTTGTGCTCACGAGCGCCGCGAATAACGATAGAAGAATCAGACATGGAAGCTCCTTGCCTCCTATTGCATCGAATCATACTGTCGATGAGTTTAGCGCACTCGACGCGCACAGATGTTCGTAATACAAGATTCGCAGACCTTT
>CABRFA010000018.1 GCA_902470065.1 uncultured Collinsella sp. | reverse complement strand
GCTCCATCGAGGAGTTCGCCGTGGCCCTGGGCGTCACCGAGGAGGACGCCGAAGCTCGCCTAGCCCAAGCCGCCCTCAACTAACCCATCCGCGCCAAAAACCACCACAAAGGGGACAGGCACCTTTGTGGTGGTTTTCTTGTTCTAGTAGTATTCATTCTTATCGATACCCACGAGCACAAGGAGTCTCCTATGGCAGAGCCGCTTACCGCCGGAATCACCCGCGACCGCGCGTTCGAACTGCTCAACGAGCACAACAAGGACCCGTTCCATATCACCCATGGCGAGACGGTCGAGGGCACTATGCGCTACTTTGCGCGCGAGTTCGACCCCGAGAACGAGGAGTTTTGGGGCATCGTCGGTCTGCTGCACGACCTGGATTGGGAGGAGCATGAGGACGACCCCATGAACCACACCATCTATGCTGCCGAGATTCTTAAGGGCGAAGGTGCGTCTCCAGAGCTCATTCGCGCCATCCAGACGCACACGTCCGACTTCAACACCTCGCTGCCCAAGCCCGAGCTGCAGATGGAAAAGATCCTGTTTGCCTGCGATGAGCTCACCGGCCTGATCGGCGCTGCAGTCATCATGCGCCCGAGCAAGAGCGTTATGGACTTTACGACCAAGTCGCTCAAGAAGAAGTTCAAGGACAAGCGCTTTGCCGCCGGCTGCTCGCGCGACGTGATTTCGCAGGGCGCCGAGATGTTGGGCTGGGAGCTCCCCGAGCTCTTTGACCGCACCATCGCGGCCATGCAGTCCTTCGCCCCCGACCGCGATACCTTCCAGGCCTAACCGCCCACGCCACCTAAAACCACCACAAAGGGGAAAGGCACCTTTGTGGTGGTTTTTCTTGCACGGGCGTTAGGGGCGGACCTGGCCGGTGCCGCGGAGCTTGTATTTGTAGGTGGTGAGGGCCTCGGCGGCGAAGGGGCCGCGGGCGTGGAGCTTTTGGGTCGAGATGCCGATCTCGGCGCCCAGGCCAAACTCGCCGCCGTCAGTGAAGCGCGTGCTGGCGTTGGCGTACACGGCCGAGGCATCGACCGCATCCAGGAAGCGCTCGCAAGCGTCCGTGTCCTCGGCAACGATGGCCTCGGAGTGCATCGTGCCGTAGCGATTGATGTGTGCGATGGCCTGGTCCTCGTTTGCCACGACCTTCACGCTCATCTCGAGCGCCAGGTACTCGCGACCCCAGTCCTCCTCAGTCGCGGCGACGTAGTCATCGCCCTCCACAAAGCCGGCGTCGGCGCACGCGGCGCACGTGGCCTCGTCGCCGTGAATGAGCACGCCGTGATCGTGCAGCACGGCAACGACCGCAGGCAAAAACGCATCGGCCACAGCATGGTCGACCAGCAGCGACTCGGCGGCATTGCACACGCCTACGCGCTGGGTCTTGGCATTAACGATAATGTTGAGCGCCTTATCAAAGTCGGCGGATTCATGCACGTAGATGTGGCAGTTGCCCGTGCCCGTCTCAATCACCGGCACAAGCGACTCGCGCACGCAGCGCTGGATCAGGCCTGCACCGCCGCGCGGAATGAGTACGTCGACAATGCCGCGGAGCTTCATGAGCTCGCCAGTGGCCTCGCGGTCGGTGGACTCGATCATCGACACGGCCTCGCGCGGGAAGCCCTTGGCCTCGAGCGCATCGGCCAGCAGCTCAGAAATCATGGCACACGAGTGATAGGCCAGCGAGCCGCCGCGCAGAATGCAGGCGTTGCCGGTACGGATGCAGATGCCTGCGGCGTCGGCCGTCACGTTGGGGCGCGCCTCGTAGACCATAGCGACCAGGCCCAGCGGCACACTCACACGGGTCAGGTCCACGCCACTTGCAAGCACGCGGTGGTCGAGCACGCGGCCCACGGGATCGGGCAGCTCGGCGAGCTTTTCCAGGCCGGCGGCCATGCCCTCGACGCGCTCGGGCGTCAGCAGCAGGCGATCGAGCAGTCCGGCCGAGGTGCCCGCATCGCGCGCGGCGGACATATCGAGCTCGTTGGCGGCGACGATGGAGTCGACACCGTTGCGCAGTGCTGCGGCCATGGCGCGCACGGCCTCCTGGCGCTGCTCATCGCTCGCCGTGGCAAGCGAGGCCGACGCTGCCTTGGCGGCAACGGCAAGATCGTGGACATACGTGGCTATATCGACCGACATGGGCGGCCCTTTCTCCTAGAAGTTTGCAACCATGGTAGCCGATTTGCGCATGGCCTCGCCCGCGGCGGTAGAATTGGTCAACCCGAAACACCGCAACGAACGGAAGACTCACATGGCCCTCATCACTTCGTACCACGTCCCCGGCCTTTACGTCGAGGACCACAGCATCGACGTCCCCCTTGACTGGCGCGGCCTGGAGCCGATGCTCCTGGCCGTCGGCAGTACCATGCGCCGCGGCGCTATGCCGGCACCCATCGCCGGCGCGCCCGAGAGCATCAAGCTCTTCTACCGCGTGGTTTGCGCGCCCGACCGCATCAACGACGATCTGCCGCTGCTCCTGTTTTTGCAGGGCGGCCCCGGCGGCGAGAGCCCACGTCCGCTGTCGCCCACAAGCGACGGCTGGATCGAGGAGGCCGTCAAGCACTTCCGCGTGGTCCTTCCCGACCAGCGCGGCACCGGACGCAGTAGCTGCGTGGACGGACGCACGATCAAGGCACTGGGTGATCGCGCAACGGCCGCCGGCGCCGATACAGCACGCTCGCAGGCGGACTTCCTCAAGCGCCACCTCGCCAGCTCCATCGTGCGCGATTTTGAGTACCTGCGCCTAGTGGGCTTTGGCGGCAAGCCGTGGGTCACGCTCGGCCAAAGCTACGGCGGTTTTTTGACGTTGAGCTATCTGTCGCTCTTCCCCGAAGGCGTGGCGGCAAGCTTTACCTGCGGCGGCATCCCCCACGTGCCGGCGAGCGCCAGCGAGGTCTACGAGCACACCTTCCCGCGCATGGCCGCCAAGACGCAGCAGTATTATGACCGCTATCCCGCTGACGTCGAGCGCGTGGCAGCCCTGGCCGATGCGCTCGAGGCTCAGAAGCCCGTGCTGCCTGACGGCTCGCCGATGACGGTCGAGCGCCTACAGCTCATGGGCAGCGACTTTGGCATGAAGCCGAGCTTTGAGCGCATGCATTGGATTATCGATCACGCGTTTGTTACTGGCGACGGTACGCTTAGCTGCGGCTCCTCGGTATCCGACAGCTTTTTGATGCGCGCCTTCGAGCGCACCAACACGCGTACAAACCCGCTGTACTGGACGCTGCAGGAGTTTATCTACGCCGACGGCGACACCATGCCCATTCGCTGGGCCGCAGCAGAGGAGAAGGCCCATCGTGCCGAGTTCGACACACTCGCGCGCCCGCTCATGTTTACCGGCGAGGCCATGTTCCCGTGGATGTTTGAGCAGATGCCCGAGCTTATGCCGTTTAAGCCCGCCATGGACCTGCTGATGGAAGACACCAGCTGGGACAAGATCTACGACCCGCAGCGCCTAGCCTGCAACGAGGTGCCACTACAGGCCGCGGTGTATTTCGACGATATGTACGTCGATTCGGGCATGCAGCTCGATACGCTCAGCCGCGTGGGCAACTCGCATGCCTGGGTGACCAACGAGTTCGAGCACGACGGCCTGCACGGCAGCGTGGTGTTCAAGCACCTCTTCGACGAAGCGCTCAACCGCGGAGACCTGCGCCGGATCTTCTAGCTAAGGAGTGTCCCCACCTGCCGTCACAAAAGGAACGTCCCCAAGTACCAGGTTAATGAAGTCATTGCAGAAAGAGGACGGAAAGCGAAAACGCCCCTAAGCGAGCAAGGTGACGTGAAAGAGGAGGGCATTGACCTTCTGGTCATGCCCGACGATTGAACGTCAGATTGCCGCTTAGGGGCGTTTGCAGCGTCAATTGGTTAAGCGAAGACGATTAGGTTATCCCTGTGTATCGCCGGCTTCTCGGCCAGGTTAGCGAGCAGGCGGTTGCTGGCGATCTGGTCCTGGCGGCGGCCGGCTGCAAGCTCCAGCACGTCCGAATCGGCCTCGGCGATACCGCGGGCGACGACCATACCGCTCGGATCGCACACATCGAGCACATCGCCCTCGGCAAACTGGCCATCGACCTCGCGAATACCCACCGCAAGCAGGGACGACCCGTGGCCGACCAGCGCTTTCGCGGCACCGTCATCAACCGTCACCGAGCCGTGAGCCTTGTCGCCCAGCGCGATCCACAGCTTGCGGGGCGCAATATCCAGGCGCTCCGCCGGCGGGTCGAACAGCGTGCCCACGCTCTCGCCGCGGGCCAGACGCACGAGTGCATCGGGCTCCTCGCCCGAGCAAATCACGCTCTGAATGCCGGCCGTCATCAGAATGCGGCTCGCGCGAATCTTGGTGATCATGCCGCCCGTACCCACCGAGGTCGAAGAATCGCCCGCCGAGGCAATAATCTTGGCATCGATCTTATGCACGACAGGAACAAACTCGGCCGTGGGGTCCTCATGCGGATTGGCAGTATAGAGACCATCGATGTCCGAGAGCGTCACGCACAGATCGGCAGATACCAGGCAGCTCACGAGCGCCGCCAGTGTGTCGTTGTCGCCAAACTTGATCTCGTCGACGGTAACGGTGTCGTTCTCGTTGACGACCGGCACCACGCCCAGCTCCACCAGACGCAGCAGGGCGTCGCGCGCGTGCAGGTAGGACGTGCGACGCGCCGTGTCGTGACGCGTGAGCAGCACGAGCGAGGTGAGCAGGTCGCGCGCATGGAACTCCTCGTCGTAGGCCGACGAGATGATGCACTGACCAGCCGAGGCGCAGGCCTGCAGGCTCGGAAGGTCGCCGACCGGCTTGCGGTCGAAGCCCAACACGGGATAGCCACAGGCAATAGCGCCCGAGCTCACCACGACCAGACGCCAGCCGAGCTTGCGCAGCGCTGCGGCTTGATCGGCAAGTCCGCCGATAAAGGCGCGGTTGACCTTGCCATCGGCGCCCACCACCGTGGACGAACCGATCTTTACCACCATCGTTTTATAAGAAGTCGTCATACGTCAAACCAATCAACTGTTCAGCGAACGGCCGAGCTGGCGGCCAAGGGAGCGTGACTCGCCCCTACCGCCCAAGGAATCATTTTGCCCAGGGGAAAGCCGAGGCCGCAGCCATATTCTTGCGCACGAGTTCGTCGCGCACATGAGCCAGGCCCTGCTCCATGCCCACCACATAGGTCTGCGGGTACAGGAAGCGCTTGAAAGCTGCGTCCAGATGATCGAGCGCCCAAACACAGCGCTCGCGCGCGTCCTGGATGCTCTCACGCGGAGCCACTGCACTGCCATCGCGCACGATCGGCACCAGCAGCTCGCGATACTCAAGCTCCGACACGTCGGTCACCAGGGCGGCATCATTCACGGCCACGAGGGTATTGCCGCGCGCGGCGCCCTCCCCCACCAGATGGTCCTCGTCGTAGATCATGTCGCAGACCGGGCCGCCAAAGCCGTCGTAATAACGGCGCACGCGCTGCACGCCCGGGATCGTGCGCTTGTAGGGCTGCTCGGAGAGCTTGACCACCGGCGTCCACGGGTCGGCCTCGCTCGCACGACGGGCGGAAAGCTTGTACACGCCGCCCAGCGCCGGCTGGTCGTAGCAGGTCGCGAGCTTGGTGCCCACGCCAAAGCTATCGATGGGCGCGCCCTGGTCCAGCAGCGACTGAATCGTGTACTCGTCAAGATCGTTGGAAACCGAGATCCCCACATAGGGCAGGCCCTCGGCATCGAAACGACCGCGCACATACTTGGAGAGCTTGGCGAGGTCGCCGGAGTCAATGCGAATAGCCGACAGACGCTCGCCCACCGCCTCCATCTCCTTGGCAACCGTAATGGCATGCTCGCAGCCCTCGCGCACGTCATAGGTGTCGATGAGCAGCGTACAGTTCTTGGGGCTCGACTTGGCAAAGGCGCGGAAGGCCTCGAGCTCGGAATCGAAGCTCATCACCCAGCTGTGCGCATGCGTGCCAAAGACGGGAATACCGTAGCGGCGGCCGGCGAGCACATTGGACGTAGAGGAGCAGCCGGCAACGTAGCTCGCGCGCGCAACGGCTAGGCCGCCATCGGGGCCCTGGGCACGGCGCAGGCCAAACTCCGCCACGGGGCGACCGTCAGCGGCGAGCACCACGCGCGCCGTCTTGGTGGCGACAAGCGTCTGGAACCCGACGATGTTGAGCAGCGCCGTCTCGAGCAGCTGGCACTCCAGCGCGGGGCCGGTGACGCGCACCATGGGCTCGCGCGGAAAGACGAGCTCGCCCTCGGGCACGGCGTCGATGTTTACATGCGCACGAAAATCGCGCAGATAGTCGAGGAATGCGGACTTAAACATCGCGCCGCCGGCCGGGGCCTCAAGCGATGCGAGGTAGTCGATATCCTCGGGCGTAAAGCGCAGGTTCTCGACCAGCTCGGGCAGCTCGGCGGTGCCGCACATGACGGCATAGGCGCTGCCAAAGGGATGGTCGCGGTAAAACGCGGTAAAACAACCCTGCTCATTGGCCTTGCCGCTCTCCCACAGGCCCTGGGCCATAGTGAGCTCGTACAGATCGGTGAGCATTGCAATGTCGGTGGGATGCGAGATGTCGGTCAAAGCCATGGGGCGACCTTTCGGATGTGTGGTACAGAATTTGAGGGTTAGACGAGAGCAGAGGATGCGGACATAACGCCCGATGCAAATAGGTTAGAGCAGGCCCATGCTGGTCAGGATCGTGTAGCCCATAAAGATGACAAACGCGATGAGGGCAAGGACAATGATGATTTTTTGAGCCGGCGCCATGCCAGGGATCTCGTTCTCGCCCGTAGGTTCCTTGGAGGTAACCATGCGCTGGGCAAAGGTCATCTCGTCACGGCTCGGCTTGGGCTCGACGGACTTGGGACGAGCGGCCTTTTTAGGCTGAGGTTTGGGCGCGGCAGGTGCAGGCTTCGCAGCAGCGGGCTTGGGTGCGGGCGCGGGCTTGCGCTCGGATGCGGCGTTCGAGGCGACCTCCTCGGCCTTCGCACGCTCGGCGCGCAGGGCAGCCAGCTCCTCACGCTCGCGACGGGCCTCTTCCCGAGCCTCGCGGCGGGCCTTCTCAGCGCGGAGCTCTTCCAACTCAGCGCGCTCCTCGTCGGACAATGGTTGGGACTCAAGCTCGGCCATGGTATAGCCCTTTCTTTTAAAAAAAGCCGCCGACACAATGTCAGCGGCTTATCAAATCCAAGGGTGGAGACGAAGGGAGTCGAACCCTCGGCCTCTGCCATGCGACGGCAGCGCTCTCCCAACTGAGCTACGTCCCCAGGACAAGTCGATATTTTACCTACGGCTCGCCAACTGTCAACGCCCAATAACCAGTCTTTTTGGGGCGCGGCTATTTTGGCAACTTTTCGAACAGGCGATCCTCTCGATGATTTTTTATCCCCGTCCCAGAAAAATCATCGACGAACGCACTACTTTGCGCTGGTAAGAACACCGGTGGTGTCGAAGGCCGGGGTGAAGCTCTCGTCTACCGCGCCGCCCTCTTGCCAGAACATCGTCGTAAAACCCAGGTCGTCGGCATGGTCGAGCACCTGCTCGTACTCCTCACGCGTCACGGCGCGTGCCAGGTCGCCGCCCTGCTCGCGCATGAGCGCATTGGGCGTGTACTGGTTCATAACCGAGATCGGCACGTCGCCCACCGTCTGCCACACCAGGTCCAGCACGCGACACGAATCGTCTGCATGTCCCGGAAGCACCAGGTGACGCACGATCATGCCACGCTTCATAAGCCCGTCCTCGTCCACCAACTCTCCCCCGCGGCGCTCGATCTCGCGCGCCATCTGGGCCAGACCCGACACGGCCACACGCGGGTAATCCTTTATATGGGAGAGCGACTGCGCAAGCCCGGCATCGGCATATTTAAAGTCGGTGAGCCACACATCGACCAGGTCGCCCAGCGCCGCCACGGCACTCGCGCGCTCGTAACCACTCGTGTTGTAGACGATTGGGATAACCAGTCCGCGCGCCCGTGCCGCGGCAATCGCGGCAGGCAACAGGTGCGCATAGTGCGTCGCCGTCACCAAATTGATGTTGTTGGCACCCTGGTCCTGCAGTTCCAGCATAATCTCGACCAGGCGCTCAGGCGAAATCTCAAGGCCAAAATTGCCGGTCGAGATCTCGTGGTTCTGGCAGTAGATACATTTGAGCGAGCAGCCGCTAAAGAAGATCGTGCCCGAACCGGCCTCGCCCGAGATAGGCGGCTCCTCCCACATATGAAGCGCGGCGCGGGCCACCTTGAGCGTGTCGTTAGCACCGCAGACGCCGTGCGCGCCCTCATCGCGCGCCGCACCGCAACGGCGCGGACACAAATGGCAGGCGGGCGAAAAAAGTTCGGTCAACGACGTCGGCATAAAACCATGCTCCAAAACAACGATTCAGCAGCTCAAACGTAAAGGGATCAACCCCACAGACGGCTCGAGCCCAAGGCGCCGTAATCGTCCGACACGATTTTTGTAATGTCAAGACTGGAATCGATAAAGTGCCGCTTTATGATGTAGGTATTCCGCCCCCCGCGGAGCAACTGGGTGAACCGTCGCGTTTATTTAGGGAGCCCACACAGTCGTACCTAGTACAGGTATCCTTCGTTGTTAAGGACGCTGGAACAGTCGATGAGGGCACCCACCTGTTTTAGGTGGGTTCATTTTCGTAACGTGGGGGGTGGTTTTCTTTTGCCGAAAATCACCATTACAGTCCATATGGATCCCCGCCGGCATCCCGACAAGCCATCGACAACATCCCAATATCTGGTAAGCGCGTGATTATCGCTGCGTGCAATTCCATGTACCCCCCTTGGTCGAGTATTATGGTTCGGCTATGCCCTTTGCGCATGGCGTTCTTCTGACCTTTTCCTTCGACGCTTGGCGGTTTTTAGATTCATGGCTTCATCCCCGAGCTACATACCGTACCTATGCGTGGCAGCGGCGGCCTTTATCACGACCTTCCTCGCGGTGCCCCTGGTCAAGCGCTTGGCAATTAAGCTCGATGCCGTCGACTATCCTTCTAAGCGCCGCATCAACACCAAGCCCATCCCGCGTTTGGGCGGAACGGCGGTGTTTTTGGGCCTGGTCGTCGCCTGCACTGTGCAAATCCTAGGCACCTGGTACCTGGGTTGGCCGCCCGTTTTGGTGCCCCACCCCCGTCTGCACATCAGCTACCCCATGCTGGCGCTCTCCTTTACCGTCATCTTTGCGACCGGCGCTATCGACGACGTCTTCCAGCTCACGCCCAAGCAAAAGCTGGCCGGACAAGTCCTCGCCGCGCTTATCGCCTGTATCGGCGGCCTAAAAATCGGCGTCATCGTCAACCCGTTTGCCCCCGGCGAGATCATGCTCGGATGGCTCGCCTACCCCATCACCGTAATCTATCTGGTGGCATTCACCAACATCATTAACCTCATCGACGGCCTCGACGGCTTGGCCACGGGCATCTGCGGCATCGCGTCGTTCACCATGTTTTCGATGGCCGTTCTCTCGGGCCGCATCGACGCCGCCGCGCTCTCCATTGCGCTCTTTGGCGCCTGTCTGGCCTTTTTGCGCTACAACTTCAACCCCGCAAGCATCTTCTTGGGCGACTCGGGGTCGCTGCTTCTGGGCTTTGCGCTGGGCTCCATCTCGCTGCTCAACGTGAGCCGCACCGCCGCACTCACCTCGCTTATCATCCCGCTCATCGTTGCCGGCGTGCCCATCATCGACACGTTTAGCGCCATTGTGCGCCGCAAGCGCGCCCACATTAGCATCGGGCAGGCCGACAAGGGCCACATCCACCACCGCCTGATCCAAGAAGGCTACAACCAAAAACAGGCCGTGCTGCTCATCTATGCCTGGTGCATCATGCTTTCGGCCGGCGCCGCCGCGATTAACCAGGTCGAGGTGCCCATGCGTGTGCTCATCTTTACCGTGCTCGCCATTGGCTCGGCGGCCTTTGCCAAGCATCTGCATCTGTTTGAGCCCGTGCTGCGCCACCATTACAACAAGCGCACGCACGAGGACGAGCTCGTCACCCCCGACGACCCCGCTTTTAAGCAGGAGGAGCAGGCAGCCGAGGAGCGCAAAGAAGAGCGCCACCACAAGCTCTAGGGCAAGCTGCCGAGGATGTGCCAAGGCGTTGGCAACCGTTCGCGCGAACGCCGCGGCGGACTTGAAAGCCGGCCCCTGGCAGTCCCTCACCCACTCACGCCCACCCCTCTCAATAAACACGCTATCATCAAAACCTGCGAACGAACGTTAGGAGCAATCATGCCAAACGAGAACAGCTACGAAGTCGCGCTGCAAAAGAGCAACGCCATTCGCGAGGGCCTGGCCAAGACGCCCGAGAAGTTCACTATGCTTACCGGCGACCGCCCCACCGGCCGTCTGCACCTGGGTCACTACTTTGGTACCCTCAAGGGCCGTGTTGAGCTGCAGGACATGGGCGCCAAGACCAACGTGCTCATCGCCGACTACCAGGTCATCACTGACCGCGACACCACCGAGCACATCCAGGACAACGTGTACAACATGGTCATGGACTACCTTGCCTGCGGCATCGACCCCGACAAGACCATGATCTACGCGCACTCCGCCGTGCCCGCCGCCAACCAGCTCATGCTGCCGTTCCTGTCGCTGGTGTCCGAGGCCGAGCTGGCGCGCAACCCCACGGTCAAGGCCGAGATGGAGGCCTCGGGCCACGAGCTTACCGGCCTCCTGCTCACCTACCCGGTGCACCAGGCCTGCGACATCCTGTTCTGCAAGGGCAACGTGGTGCCGGTCGGTCGCGACCAGCTGCCGCACATCGAGCTCACCCGCACCATCGCCCGCCGCTTTAACAACCGCTACGGCAAGGTGTTCCCCGAGGTCGACGCGCTGCTGTCCGAGACCCCGCTGCTGCCCGGCCTGGACGGTCGCAAGATGAGCAAGAGCTACGGCAACGCCATCAACATCTCGATGACCGCCGAGGAGACGGCCAAGCGCATCAAGAAGAGCCAGACCGACTCCGAGCGCATGATCACGTTCGATCCCGAGAACCGCCCCGGCGTGTCCGGCCTGCTTTCGACCGCCGCCATCTGCACCGGTCGCTCCGAGGTCGAGATTGCCGAGGAGATCGGCATGGGCGGCTCCGGCCAGCTCAAGAAGTACGTGACCGAGGCCGTCAACGAGTACTTCGCACCGATCCGCGAGCGTCGCCAGCGCTACGAGAACGATCTGGACTATGTGAAGGACGTCCTGCACGAGGGCAACCGTCGCGCCAACGAGATCGCCGATCAGACCCTGGCAGAGGTTCAGGACGCCATGGGCATGGTGTACTAGACCGATCTGCTGGCTTGAGCTTTCGATTGCTTTAGGGCGGGCGCTACGGCGTCCGCCTTTTTTGATGCCCGACCTGTTCGGCTCCGCCCATCGCACTCCCCCGACAAACAGGAACAGGCCCGCCGGCAGTTAGTTGCCAGCGGGCCTGTTCCCGAAGTACACCGTTGAATCGCACAGAGGGGAGGAATGCGAATCAAACTCAACAGGGCAGGCTTTTTCATCGCCTATTGCCTGCTCCGTTGCTGAATACAATATAGTTCACCGTGGTTTACTTTCTAGCGTCAATATGCTCCGCCACACCTTCTCCATAAGTTAGCCCAGGTAAACCTGCAACGGAAAACCCCCACAAAGGGGACAGGCACCTTTGTGGTGGTTTTGACCACGGCAGAGCTGTTAGAGTCCGGCAGGCCAACGACAGACGGCCAGGTCGACGTGCATGTCGTCCTTAAACGCCACACCCTCCCCTAGCAAAAGCTCACGTTGAGCATCGGGACCGCCAAAAGCAAAACCCTCGCATATGCGCCCGTCGGCAAACACCACGCGGTGACAGGGAATCTCGCCGGGGCGCGGATTGCTATGCAGGGCATACCCCACATACCGCGCACTTCGTGGTCGACCGGCAAGCAGCGCCACCTGACCATACGTGGCGACCATCCCCTCGGGGATCTGCTCGACCACCTCGTACACCCGTTCAAAAAAGCCCTCAGACGCCATTGCGTGCTCCTTTCAACCGAACCCAGCATAAACCACCACAAAGGTACCTGTCCCCTTTGTGGTGGTTTTGACCGGAAAGCTAGTTGGCGGGGCGGAAGAAGGCTACGGCTACAGCGCCGGGGCCCACGTGGGTGCCGATGGTGGCGCCGATAGTGTGGATGGGCAGCTCACCCTCGGCATGGCCGGCCCACAACGCGGCACTGTCCTCGATATACTTCTTGAGCACCGCATCCGAAAGACCCGTATAGCCGAGCGCCAGCGGCATGGAAAAGTCGATGCCGCCCGCCTTTTCGACCTTTTGGTTCAGCAGGTTGCGGCCGTTCTTGGAACCGCGCGCCTTGCCCAGCTGCACGATCAGACCGTCCTCGACAGCCACCACAGGCTTTACGTTGAGCAGCGTGCCCACGGCGCCGGCCGCAGCAGACAGACGACCGCCGCGCACCAAGTACTCCAGCGTCTCGAGCAGACCGATAACCACCACACGGTCGCGCACGGCCTCGACGGCCGCCGCGATCTGGGCCGCGCTACGGCCCTCGTCCACCAAGCGCAGCGCATACTCGACCAGCACGCGCTCGCCCAGGGTGACGTTGTTGCTATCTACCACGAACACGTCGCCGCCCGGCGCCTCGGCAAGTGCGGTACGGGCACTCTGATTGGTGCCCGAAAGCTTGGCGCCAACGGTAATAATCACTGCCTCGTCGCCGGCCTCACGCGCCTCGGCAATAGCCTGCGAAAACGCGTACGGGTTGACCTGGCCGGTCTTGGGCAGCTCATCGCGCTCCACGAGCATCTCGTAAAAGCGCTGGTGATCGATGTCGACGCCATCCATGTACACATCGGTGCCAAAGGTGACGGACAGCGGCAGAACACGCAGAGCGGGGTGCTCAGCCGGCGACATATCGCTCGCGGAATCGGTAATAATACGAATGGACATAGCGAATCCTTTCTTTCGCGGACCTCTCGCGGGGAATTTTGACAGCAATGCCCCGGCACGGCATACGCACTCAAACGGGACTATGCAGTTGTTAATTGGAAGCAAATGCCTTGGCGGCCTTAGATCTCGCGCAGGGTGTTGAGAATCGTGCGCAGCGACGCATACATCTGCTCGCGCTGCTCCACACCCATAGCCTTACCGGTGGTATCGAGCACCTCGCGAATGATGCGGTCCGCCTCGCTCATGCTCTCGCCGCCCAGAGCGGTCAGGCGCACCGGAGCACGATACTTAACGGCGGCATCGCCCGAATCATCGACCTCGACGTAGCCACCCTCCTCCAGATGCGCCAGCGTACGCGAGACGGCGGCGCGGGTCACGCCTGCCATGCGAGCCAGGTCGGCGCCAGTCAGGCCGTCCTTGCTGCGCTCAAGATAGTACAGGCACATAACGTCGGAGCCCTTGAGACCCAGCCTTGCGCCCTCAGACGTCTTAATGCGCTGGATCTCCTTGTAGAGTCCGCTGATCAGTCCGACAAAGTCCTCGAAACGTGTCTCGTCGCTCTGCTGCATGGGAGACGACCGCCTTTCGCTTGCATAATGCTAACGGGTAAACATCTTAGTCGCATAAGGCGACACCCGTACCCAAATACCCCATTTGTTAACCCATCAACATAAAAACCACCACAAAGGGGACAGGCACCTTTGTGGTGGTTTGGGGCATCAATAGGTTCTAGGCGCCGCTACAGTTCCACGCAAGGATTGTCGCGGGTCACAAGCGTCTTAATGACAACCGTCGCTCCCAGATAGCGCTCAAGCAGCTCGGCTAAGCGATCGATCGCAGCCTGGCAATCCCCCATCCGCTCGGGCTCCACGCACTCAATCGCCAAAAACGCGTCGGCCGAATCGTCGGACAGAGCCGTTCGAACGCCGTCGCGCCAGTTCCAGCAGCGGCACACGGCGCCCGCATCGTCGATGTAGGCCAGCTCGCCGGGCAGCGTCGGGTCATCCGCTTCCTCGCCAAGCGGCAAGAACGCATCGCCACCATCGGTCACCTTCAAGCGAAGATCTCCCTCAATCGCATGCAGGTCCTCGCCGCCAACGGGCAGCGCATAAGTCAACGAAATCGTGTTGTAGATATCCACCGCCGGTGTGATGTGGCCGACCGGCTTGCCTTTGAGCACGCGCTTGAGCAGGTTCTCAACTGAGCAACGCGCGCCCTTCTTGGTCTTGAACAGGCGATACGCCTCGCGCCATGCCTTAACCGGCGCGTTCTCGCTGATAGTGTCGCTGGTCAGATGACGCTCCGCATCGATATTGGCGCGGTCGAGCAACGCCGCAATCGCATCCACGTCCTCTTGAGGAATCTGAGCCGAGGGCTTCATGCCCTCCACGACCACAACACCGACCGCTGCCTGCGGAAACAGCTCCCAGAATGAATCCTCGGCAATAAAGCTCTTCATACGCTCTCCCTTCATTATGCGCGCCCGAGTGAGGGCGCCTAAACAAAAAGCGCCCTCACGACGGCCACCTTCAAAGTCCTACGGTGCCGTCACAAGAACGCTTGCGCTGTCCCCATCCGGAGAAGGGGACGATATGTCAGGCGTATTGTAACCCGAGTCATCCACGCGAGCAAAACCACCACAAAGGCGCCTGTCCCCTTTGTGGTGGATATGGACTCACGGCGAAGCTAGTGGCGAAGTCCCAGCAACCCGCGGCCGCGATGACGGGCGTCGGCGTGTACTTGAGCGTGCGGGCCGGCGGCTTTGACGGACTCGGGCAGGTGCGAGTACTTCTTCTCGAAGTTCTCCTCGAACATCACTGCCAGGTTGTGCGCGGCCTCGTCATAGCGCGCGGTGCTCTGCCAGTATTGGCGCGGCACCAGGATGCCATCGGGCACGCCGTGGCACGTCGTGGGAATGTCGACGTTAAAGATGTCGTCGTGCACGAACTCGCTGTCCTCGATGGTGCCGTCGAGGGCGCGCGCGACCAGCGAGCGCGTGTAGGCAAGCTCGATGCGATGGCCCACGCCGTAGCCGCCGCCAATCCAGCCGGTGTTGACCAGGTACACGCGCGTGCGGCCGTCGGCAATGCGCTCGCCAAGCATCTTGGCGTAAACCATGGGGTCGAGCGGCATAAACGGCTCGCCGAACAGCGAAGAGAACGTGGGCGTGGGCTCGGTGACGCCGACCTCGGTGCCGGGAATCTTAGCCGTAAAGCCCGTCACAAAGTGGTACATAGCGGCATCGGCCGTCAGGCGTGAGATGGGCGGCAGCACGCCAAAAGCGTCGCAAGTCAGGAACAGCACGACACTCGGAGTGGTGCCCATGCCCTTAGTCCACGCGTTAGGAATGTGCTCCACGGGATAGGCCACGCGCGTGTTGTGCGTGATCGAGATGTCGTCGTAGTTGGGTTTGCGGTTCTCATCGAGCACCACGTTTTCGCAAATGGCGCCAAAGCGGACAGCGTTGAAGATCTCGGGCTCGTGGAGGGCGTCCAGGCCCTCGCATTTTGCGTAGCAGCCACCCTCGATGTTGAAGATACCCATGTCGGACCAACCGTGCTCGTCGTCGCCGATCAGCAGGCGCGTGGGATTGGCCGAAAGCGTGGTCTTGCCCGTGCCGGACAGGCCAAAGAATACGGCAGTCTCGTGCGTGACGGGATCCATGCTGGCCGAGCAATGCATGGGCAGCACGTCGTCCTCGACGGGCAGCAAGTAATTCATAACGCTGAAGATGGACTTTTTGATCTCGCCGGAGTAGCCGGTACCCGCGACCAAAATCACGCGCTCCTGGAAGTTGATGACCACGGCGGCGCTGGAGTTGAGGCCCTTGATGGCGGGGTCGCACTGGTAACCGGGCGCTGCGAGCACGCAGAAGTCCGGCTCGCCGGTGCGCGCGATTTCGCGAGCGAGCGGGCGGGCGAGCATCTGCTTAATAAAAAGTGCCTGGCTGGCACGCTCGCAGGCAACGAGCAGTCGACGCGTGTGGTTGCGGTCGGCACCTGCCATGCCGCGGGTGACGAACACGTCGCGCTCGTTGAGATAGTCGACGATGCCGGCCTTGATGGCCTCATAGCTCTCGACGGACAGCGGGCGGTTGACCGCGCCCCAGGCAATCTTGTCGTGAACATCGGGGGTGTCAACGATAAAGCGGTCATTGGGGGAACGGCCGGTACGCTCCCCCGTCTCGATTACCAGCGCGCCGTTGGATGCCATGCGGCCTTCTTCGCGGCGGATAGCGTGCTCGACGAGCTCCGCGGCGGGCAGATCGACCAGCAGACGGGGTTGATTCTCGGCGGGATCTTCGACCAGCGTAATACCAAAATTGGACAGAACTTCTGCAGGGGTAACACCAGGCATGGGGCCTCCTTTAAAAACGCGGCACGTGGACGCGGCGCGCACTTTACTCACGTAAAGCCCGTTGTACCCGATATGCAAAAACGTTTTTGCGGCAAGGGCGGCAAGCCCGCCCAACGGTCAAAAATCGCAGGCAAGCGGCCCAGTCATTGGGTGTTCCTATAGTTTTGTCAACCGTCGGGGCTACTCCCGGTAGGGCACCCGGTCGCGCATCACGGCGTATATCGCCCTGAGCCGCTTCCTCGCGACGGCCTTGAGCGCCCGCCCGTGCCCCATGCCCCGCGCCCTGCAGGCCCGGTAGTACTCGCCGTAGCGCCCCGAGGACCTCACCAGGCTGTTGCACGAGAAGATCAGCAGGGACTTGAGCCTCGCGTCGCCGCGCCTGGACGCCCTGACCGACCTCACCGACGTGCCGGAGCTCCTCACCCTCGGGGCTATGCCGCAGTACGAGGCCAGGTGGTCGTGGTCCGGGAACCTCCCGATATCGACCGACACCGCGAGCTGCGCCGCGGTCCTCGGGCCGATGCCGGGCACGGTGAGCAGGCACGCGTAGGTCTCGTCGCCCTCGAGCAGCGCCGCCGTCTCGGCCTCGAGGGCCCCGGCCTCGTCGAGGGCCTCCGATATCCGGGCGGCCAGGAACCTGACCTGCCTGTTCTCGGCCTCGACGAGCGCCGGCGGGGGCGCGGTGGAGGCGGCCGCGGCCTCCCCGGCGGCCTCGGCCCGCGGGCCCCC
>CABRFA010000017.1 GCA_902470065.1 uncultured Collinsella sp. | reverse complement strand
GGATCGGGAACCGGCACGGCAGACAGCAGCGACTGCGTGTACGGATGGTGAGGCTCACTATAGAGCGTCTTCCAGTCCGAAACCTCGACCATCTTACCCAGATACATAACGGCAACGCGATCGGAGATGTGCTGTACGACGGACAGGTCGTGGGCGATAAACAGATACGCGGTACCAAACTTGTCCTGCAGTTCCTTGAGCAGGTTCAGAACCTGGGCCTGAATGGACACATCCAGAGCGGAAACCGGCTCGTCGCAGATAATCAGCTTGGGCTTCAGCGCAAAAGCGCGGGCAATGCCGACACGCTGACGCTGGCCGCCCGAGAACTCATGCGGATAGCGATTGATGTGCTCGGGGTTCAGTCCAACGACGTCGAGAAGCTCACGGACACGCTCAATGCGCTCCTCCTTGGTGCCCACGCCGTGAATGGTCATGGGCTCGGAGACGATCTCGCCGATGGTCATACGAGGGTTGAGCGAAGCATAGGGGTCCTGGAAGATGAACTGCATCTCGCGACGCATGTCCTTGATCTCATGCTTGCTCATCTCGGCAACATCTTTGCCCTGGAAGAACACTTTGCCGGCCGTCGGCTTGGTGAGGCGCATGATGGTGCGGCCCGTCGTGGACTTACCGCAACCAGACTCGCCGACCAGGCCAAAGGTCTCGCCCGGATAAATCTCGAACGAAATGTCATTCACAGCAGAGACGACACGCTTGGAGAAGCGCTTGGCGAACATGCCGGACTCAGCGGGAAACTCCTTAGAGAGGTGCTCGACCTTTAGCAGCGGAGTACGCTCGTTGGTATCTGCCATTACGCCTCGCCTCCCTTCTTGGAATCCTTGCGCGTACGGGACGTCTCAGGAGCGTTCTTGAGGAACTCGGGGTCACCAGAGTAGTGGCACGCAGAGTAATGACCAGACTCGGTGACAACGCGCTCGGGGCGCTGCTTGCGGCACTTGTCCGTCGCATAGGGGCAACGAGGAGAGAAGACGCAGCCCTCAGGCAGGTTCATGAGCGAAGGCGGGTTGCCGTGAATCGGCGTAAGGGGCTTCTTCTCTTCGATGGCCTGCTCCGGGATGGAGCGGATAAGGCCCCAGGTATAAGGGTGGCGGCTCTCGTAGAAGATCTCCTCAGCAGTACCGAACTCAACAGGACGGCCGGCGTACATAACCATGATCTTATCGGCCATATCGGCGACAACACCCAGGTCATGGGTAATCATGATGATGGCGTTGCCGTTCTTCTCCTGCATCTCCTGCATAAGCTCAATAATCTGAGCCTGAATGGTAACGTCCAGGGCAGTCGTGGGCTCGTCGGCAATCAGAATATCGGGATCGCAGGCAAGGGCCATGGCAATCATGACGCGCTGACGCATACCGCCAGAGAACTGATGCGGATACTCGTTGACGCGCTTCTCGGGCTCGGGAATACCAACGAGGTCCAAAAGCTCGGTGGCGCGCTTAAGCGCCTCCTGCTTGGAGTAACCACGGTGCAGACGAAGGCCCTCGCCCACCTGCTTGCCGATCTTATAGACCGGGTTCAAGGAGGTCATAGGATCCTGGAAGATCATCGCGATATCGTTGCCGCGAATATGCTGCATCTCTTCCTCGGTCATCTCGAGGATGGAGCGACCGCGATAGCGAACGTCACCGCCCTCGATCTTTCCCGGAGGCATCGAGATAAGACCCATGATGGTCATGGCGGTCACGGACTTACCGGAGCCGGACTCACCGACGACACCCAGGGTCTCGCCACGATCGAGCGTGTAGGACACACCGTCGACGGCGCGAACGACGCCATCCTCGGTATGGAAATACATCTTAAGGTCATCGACCTCGAGTAGATGCTGGCCCTCGGGAACCGGCTGGTCCTTCAGGTCCACATAGTTCTTGTTCTTCTTCATCCTTATGCGTCCTTCATCTTGACGTCGAGGGCGTCGCGCAGACCGTCACCCAGCAGAGTGAAGGCAAGCACCGTCGAGAGAATTGCCAGACCGGGCATGATCATCATCCAGGGAGCGGTCAGAAGATACTGCTGACCGTCCTGAATCATGGAGCCCCACGAAGGCGTAGGCGGAATAACGCCCATGCCGAGGAAGGACAGAGCGGACTCGGTCAGAATGGCGCCACCAATGTTCATGGTCGCGTAGACCACGATGGAGGCGACGGAGTTCGGGAAGATGTGACGCACGACGATGCGGGCATCGGATGCACCCATCGCACGCGCAGCGTCAACATAGTCGTTTTCCTTGACCGTCAGGATTGCAGATCGGAAGACGCGCGCAATCGAAGGCCAGCCGAGAATACCGATGGCGATGAAGACGTTCTGAAGACCACGGCCGATAACGGCGATCATGGCGACGACGAACAGCACGTACGGGAACGCCAGGAAGATATCCGCACAGCGCATGATGATCGTATCCCAGATGCCGCCGTAGAAACCGGCCAGGGCGCCCATGACCAGACCGATCAACGTGGAGATGGCGGTGGCCATAATGCCGACGGACAGCGAAACGCGTGCACCGTAGATAACACGGACGAGAATGTCGCGACCGAGGGCATCGGTGCCAAACGGGTGCTCGGCACACGGAGCCAGTAGCGATGTCTCGGCCATGGTGGTCGAATCGGAAGCCGTCGGCGAACCGAGCCAGGGCTTAGCCCACAGATCTGCGGTCAGAGCAACCACAACGACGATGATGATCCAGCAGACACCGATAACGGCGAGCTTGTTCTTACGAAGACGCTTAAAAGCGTCGCCCCACAGCGTGCGGGACTTGGCGGGAGCAGATGCAACCTTGGTGGCGGTAGCCTGCTCCTGAGACTGAGAATCAGTTTCCTGCATGAGACGTACCTCCCTTAGGCCTTATCCGACGGACCGCCAAGGCGGATGCGCGGGTCGAGGAATGCGTAGCTGATGTCGACGAGCAGGTTGATCACCATGACGACGACGACGATGAGCGTAACGCCGCCCATAACGATGGGCCAGTCACGCATGCTAATGGCGCGATAAACCTCATAGCCGATACCGGGCCAGTTGAAGACCGTCTCGGTCAGGATGGCGCCCGAAAGCATGCCGCCAAAGTCGACACCAATATAGGTAACGACGGGGATGAGTGCATTCTTAAGCGCATGCTTGATGATGATCGCGCGATTGGAGAGACCCTTGGCCTTTGCCGTGCGGATGTAATCCTGGTTCATGACGTCAAGCAGCTGCGAGCGCATAATGCGGGCAGCATAAGCGGTCGAAACCGAAGCCAACGTAATGGTCGGAAGCACATAGTGCATCCAATCCTGATACTGAGAGCTGGCACCGCCGGCACCTGAGATCGGCATGGAGAATGCACCGCCCGTGGCGTCCTTGAGGATGACGCCAAAGAACAGCTGCAGCAACATACCGAGCCAGAAGGCCGGAACGGCAACGAGGATCGAAGTGGTGAGCGTTACCAAAATATCCCAGAAGGAATAACGCTTTACCGCCGAAATGATACCCGCACCGATACCCATGATTGCCTCGAGCACGATGGCGCACGCGGCAAGTTTGACCGTATACGGATACTTCTGAGCAAAGATTTCCGTAACCGGCAGCTTGCGCTGATACGAATTGCCCAGATCGCCATGAAGCAGGCCGTTCATGTAATACAAGTAACGGTCCACGAGCGACGTTTGAACGGGGTCGCCGTTCTCGTCAAGGATCGCGTTGCCGTCCTCGTCCGTCTGGACCAGATGATAGCGGACGCGAAGCTGAAGCTCCACCTCGGGGGACAGAGCCTTGTCTCCACCGATCAGCTTGATCGGATCTCCCGGCACGATATTCTGGAGGGCGAACAGAATCAGCGTAACGCCCAAAAACACCGGGATGAACTGAAGCACACGTTTAACGATGTACTTACCCATACCACTCCCCTATCTAGGGATTAACCTAAATGGGATGCCGATCGCCAGACCGGCATCCCAAAATTACCATCAGCCAGTTTACCCCAGGTTAGGGAGAACTGTATGTTTCCCATGAGGTCTACGTAAATACTTGACCCTCACGGAAGCTGCAAACTCTTAGGCGAGCTCAGCGGTACCCAGATCGGCGTGCTTCTGCGGATCGACATAGAGGTGCTTGATGCGATCGGAGCCGGCGATGGTGTGCGTGTAGAACATCACCGGGATGACCGGGCAGTCGGCAGCGACCATTGCGTCGGCCTCCTGCATCTTAGCGACGCGCTCCTTGTCGTCAACAATAGTACGAGCCTCGTCGACCTTGGCGTCGAACTCGGGGTTGTTATAACCAGAGCGGTTGTCGCCACCGAGGGAGTCGGAGTGGAACAGCGGATACAGGAAGTTGTCCATGATCGGGTAGTCGGCAATCCAGCCCAGACGACCGAACTGATAGTTAAAGTTCTGATACTGCTCGAGCAGGGCAGACCACTCGGGGGTATCGGAAGTAGCAGTTACGCCCACCTTGGCGAGGTCGCCGATGATGGACTCCATGATCTCCTTGTGACCACCGTCCTGGTTGTAGGAAAGGGTCACGTTAATGCCACGGTCGCCGTTAGCGCCAGCGGGAGCAACCTTGTCGAGGTACTCATTAGCCTTGTCGACGTCGTAGGCGCAGAACTCCCATGCGCCCTCCTTGTAGCCATCGATGCCCGGAGGAACAATGCCGTCGGCGGGGGTACGGGTACCCTTGAAGATGGTCTTGCAGATGGCCTCACGGTTAATGGCCAGGGAGATACCCCTGCGCAGGTCGGCGTTGTTGAACGGCT
The DNA here is from genome assembly GCA_902470065.1 of uncultured Collinsella sp. GTDB lineage: Bacteria > Actinomycetota > Coriobacteriia > Coriobacteriales > Coriobacteriaceae > Collinsella. The sequence continues at coordinate 12,361 of CABRFA010000017.1, read as the reverse complement.
CGGCCGTGTTGTTGCAGGTCAGGTAGTAGGTGGAAGGCTCGGCGCCGAGCAGCATGCGCTCGCCGTCACCCATGGTGTAGCCGTCCTTGGACACGCCGCGATCCTTCTTGGCGGCGTCGATCTGAGCGACGGGAACGTCGCAGACATCGAGGTTACCGGCCTGGAACTCCTTGTAGGCGGTCTCCATGTCCTTGATGACCTGGAAGTGGATGCCATCGATCTTGGCCTTGTCGCCATAGTAATCGTCGAACTTCTTGAGGTTGATCTCCTGACCATCCTCCCACTTGCCGTCCATCATGAACGGGCCGTTACCGATCGGGGCAAGGTAGAAGCTCTTGACATCGGACTCGGCGCACTCGGGAACCGGGGACAGAGCCGGGTGAGAGGCGACGAAGGGGAAGTCGGCGTAAGCGGAAGACAGCTTGACGACGAGGGTCTTATCATCGGGGCAAGTAACACCGCTGAGCTCGGTAGTGTTACCGGCAAGCAGATCGTCATAGCCCTCGACCATGGAAAGGTGATAGGAGACCTCGGAAGGACCATACTCCTTAGCGACAGCCGACTTAGTGCTGACCAGACGCTCCCAAGCGAGCTTGAAGGACTTGGAGGTAACGTCGTCACCGTTGTGGAACTTGGCCTTCTTGATCTTGAAGGTGAACTCGGTGGCGTCGTCGTTGGCCTCAAAGGACTCGCAAGCCAGCGGAACGATCTCGCCCTTCTCGGCGTCATAAGTGGTCAGAGCGTCGAACAGCTGGTAGTTAACCTGAGTGCCCTGGTCCTCCTGGACATTGTAGGGGTCGATGCAGACCGGGTTGTTAATGTAGAAGTTCAGCTTCGAACCGGACTCAGAACCGGAAGCGTCGCCGCCCTTCTTGCCGCATGCGGCAAGAAAAGCCATGGAGCTCGCAGCAAGGGTACCGCCGACAAAGGCGCGACGACCCATAACGGGCTGGTGGAACATAGAATCAGCCATGCCATCCTCCTTATGAGATAGGACAAAGAAATGTTCAGTCGGACATATGTCGAGACAATCCGATCCGAACCATCAAAACGCCGCCCGCTGCTATGGCTGGTTATGCACAACAGGCCAACGTTTTGCAATACAGTAGCGCATTTTATGCACGATTTGGGGCTAATTCCGGTTAACGGTCAAGAATTTCTTTAGTTGGGCGAAGTATGTGGGGATATTTTGACTCTGTTACAAGCCTGTAAACAAAAAGGGCCCCGCAAATGCGGGACCCTTTTCAAGTATTTATGCGGCTCGAGCTTAGAGGCCCACGATGCCCTGCGGGAAGAAGAACATGCACAGCACGACGCACACGGCAAACACGACAGCCATGATGACGGTCAGGCGGTCGAGGTTCTGCTCCATAACGCCTGTGGCAGAGCTGGAGTTATACAGCGAGCTAGCGATCATATCCGAAACGCCGGTACCCTTACCGGAATGCATCAGGACGAGAATCGTCAGCGCCACGGCAGAAACAGCCCAAACGACAAACAGAAGAATCTGAAACGGACCCATAGATAAGCTCCTTAATAGAACAATTCAAACTCCAGTACTGTACCACAATCCCCTGCCCTCCCCTACCTGCCACTCGGGGTCGGGGTAGAAATGGCAGAAATATCAAAAAGGGGGTTGCCCGAATATGGGCAACCCCCTCGCTTGAAAACGCTTGGAGTTTTCTTTTAGGCCTCGGTGGCGAGCACACGGCCCGTCATCTCGGCGGAAGGCTCCAGACCAGCCATGGTGAGCATAGTCGGGGCGATATCGGAGAGACGACCGTCCTCGATACCGGTGAGCTGTGCCTTCTCATCAACAATGATAAACGGCACGCGGTTGGTGGTGTGAGCCGTAAACGGATGCTTGGAACCGTCGGAAGCGACGTCAAACATGTGATCGGCGTTGCCGTGGTCGGCGGTGATCAGCGCAAAGCCGCCCTTGGCGAGAATCGCCGGGACAACCTTGGACAGGGCATCGTCAACGGCCTCGACAGCCTTGACGGCGGCGTCGAACACGCCGGTATGGCCAACCATGTCGCAGTTCGCGAAGTTCACGATGTAGAAATCAGCGCGATCCTCGTTGATGGCAGCGACGAGCTTCTCGGTAACCTCGGGAGCGCTCATCTCAGGCTGCAGATCGTAGGTAGCGACCTTGGGGGAAGCGACGAGCACGCGCTCCTCGCCCTCCTTGGGCTCCTCGATGCCACCGTTGAGGAAGAACGTCACGTGAGCGTACTTCTCGGTCTCGGCGGTGTGCAGCTGCTTCAGGCCATTGGCTGCGATGACGTCGGCCAGAACGTTCTCAGGGAACGTCTTGGCGAAGGCGACCTCGACGTCAAACGTCGGATCGTACTCGGTCATCGTCACAAAGTGCGAGAGCTTGATCTGCTCGCGCTCAAAGCCGTCGAACTCCTTGTCCGTGAACGCGCGAGTCATCTGACGGGCGCGGTCGGGACGGAAGTTGAAGAAGATGGCCGCGTCGCCCTCGTGGATGCCCTCATTGTGGGCAGCAAAGGGCTCGACGAACTCATCGCCGCGCGGATCCTTCTCGTAGTAGGCCTTGATACCGGCAACGGGGTCGGTATCGGCATCGGACGCGTTGACCATGACGTCGTAGGCGCGCTGGATGCGCTCCCAACGATTATCGCGGTCCATAGCCCAATAACGGCCCGAGACGGTGGCAACGCGAGCGTCGCAACCGGTCTCCTCGGAGATCTTAGCCAGGAAGGCGCAGAACTCACTCATGTAACCAGCACCGGACTGCGGGTCGACGTCGCGGCCATCCATGAAGGCGTGGACGCGAACGGTCTTGACACCATGCTCGGCAGCCATCTTGACCAGAGCATCGACGTGGTTCATGTGAGAATGAACACCGCCAGGGCTCATAAGGCCCATGAGGTGGAGAGTCTTGCCATCAGCCTTGACGTCGTCCATAGCCTTGACGAAGACCTCGTTCTTGGCGATGGAGCCATCCTTGATGGCGTTGTTGATGCGCGAAAGCTCCTGGAACACGATGCGGCCGGCACCGATGTTGAGGTGACCTACCTCGGAGTTACCCATCTGGCCATCGGGAAGACCCACGTCCTCGCCCGAAGCGCCGAGCGTGGTGTGGGGGTACTTCTCGTACAGGCTATCAAGGAAGGGCGTCTTAGCAGCGGCGACGGCGTTCTCGCCATCGGCCGGAGCCAGGCCGCAGCCGTCCATGATGATCAGGAGTGCAGGAAGATGACGCTGTGCCATATGTCCTACTCGCCTGCCTTGACGACCATAGAGGCGAAGTCGGCAGCCTTGAGCGAAGCGCCGCCCACGAGAGCACCGTCAACGTCGGGCTTGGCGACGAGCTCGGCGATGTTGCCGGGCTTGGCAGAGCCACCATAGAGAACGCGGATGCCGTTAGCGAGCTCCTCGCCGAACATCTCCTTGAGGGTCTCACGGATAGCGCCGCAGACCTCCTGGGCGTCATCGGCGGTAGCGGTCTTGCCGGTGCCGATGGCCCAGATGGGCTCGTAGGCTACAACGAGCTGCTTGGGGCATTTGATCTCGAGACCCTCGAGACCTGCCTTGACCTGGTTGCAGACGAAGTCGACATAGGTGCCGGCCTCGCGAACCTCCTCGGGCTCACCGCAGCAGAAGACGGGAACGATGCCAGCGGCAACGAGGGCCTTGGCCTTCTTGTTCATATCCTCGTCGGTCTCGTGGAAATATCCACGACGCTCGGAGTGACCGATGATGCAGTAAGTGCAGCCAGCGGACTTGAGCATGTCGCAAGAGGACTCGCCGGTGTAGGCACCCCTTGCCTCCCAGTACACGTTCTGTGCACCGAGAGCGATGGGGGCAGCCTGCATGCGGGCGTGAACGGTGGTGATGTCGATGGTCGGCGGGCAGACGAGGACCTCAACGCCCTCGGGAACTTCGGGCAGAGCCTCGGCGAGCTCGTCAGCGAGCTTAGCGGCAGCGGCAACGTCGTTGTTCATTTTCCAGTTGCCGGCGATGAGTTTAGTGCGATTAGGCATCGAGAAGCGCCTCCACTCCGGGGAGAGCCTTGCCCTCGACGAGTTCCATGGAAGCGCCGCCACCGGTGGAGATCCAGCTCATCTTGTCGGCAAGATCGAACTTGTTGACGGCTGCGACGGAGTCGCCACCGCCGATGATGGAGGTGCCGCCGTTGGCCTTGAGCTCGGCAACAGCCTCGGCAACGGCCTTGGTGCCGTGCGCGAAGTTATCGAACTCGAAAACGCCCATGGGGCCGTTCCAGAAGACGGTCTTGGCGCCCTTGATGGCCTCGGCGTAAAGGGCCTCGGTCTTGGGGCCGATGTCCATGCCCATGCGATCCTCGGGGATGGCGTCGGAAGCGACGACCTCGCCCGTAGCGTCCTCGCCGAAGTGGTCGGCAACGAGGTTATCGATCGGGAGCAGGATCTTGACGCCCTTGTCCTCAGCCTTCTTGAGCATCTCTGCAGCGCGCTCGACCCAGTCCTCCTCTTTGAGGGAGGTACCGACGGTCTTATAGCCCTTGGCCAGGAAGAAGGTGTAAGCCATGCCGCCACCGATAATCAGGGTGTCGGCGGAATCGATCAGATGATCGAGGACACCGATCTTGGAGGAAACCTTGGAACCGCCTACGATGGCGACGAAAGGACGCTCAGGATCAGCGAAGATGCTGGTCAGCGTGTCGACCTCCTTCTCAAGCAGGAAGCCTGCGACAGCGGGGAGATAGGCGGCCGGGCCCACGACGGAACCCTGTGCGCGGTGAGCGGTGCCGAAGGCGTCGAGAACGAAGATGTCGCCGTAGGAAGCGAGCTTCTTGGCGATCTCGGGATCGTTCTTCTTCTCGCGCTTATCGAAACGGACGTTCTCGAGAACGAGGACCTTGCCCGGCTCGACAGCCTCGACGGCCTTGGCGGCCTCCTCGCCGTAGGTGTCCTGGACGAAGCTGACGTCGAGACCGGAAAGCTCGGCGAGCTTGGCGGCAACCGGCTTGAGCGAAAGCTCGGGCTCGAAACCAGTGCCGGCAGGACGGCCAAGGTGGCTCATAAGGATGACGCGAGCGTTGTGCTCGACGAGATACTTGATGGTGGGAAGGGCAGCCTTGATGCGGGTGGTATCGCCCACGACGCCGTCCTTGATAGGCACATTGAAGTCAACGCGAACGAGAACGCGCTTGCCGTCGACATCGATGTCGCGGACGGTCTTCTTGGTAAAGGCCATGTTTGCTTCTACCTTTCGTACATGTGTGCACGTATGTGCGCACGGTTTCCAATAAAAAAGGACGCGACCCCAGAGCATAAGCCCTTAAAGGCCGCGCCCTTCTTTAGACGCTCAACGAGCTATTCGCTAAAAGCCAAATTAGGCAACGAACTTCTCGAAGTACTTGATGGTGCGGACCATCTGGGAGGTGTAGGAGTTCTCGTTGTCGTACCAAGAGGTGACCTGAACGAGAGTCTGGCCGTTGCCGAGGTCGGAAGCCATGGTCTGGGTGGCGTCGAAGATGGAGCCGTGGGTCTCGCCGACGATGTCGCGAGAAACGATCTGGTCCTCATTGTAGGCGAAGGTCTCGGGGATGGTCTCAGCGTAAGCCTTCATGGCAGCGTTGACCTCGTCGACGGTGACCTTCTTGTCAACGACGGCGTAGAGGTTGGTCAGCGAGCCGGTCGGCGTCGGGACGCGCTGGGCGGCACCGATGAGCTTGCCGTTGAGCTCGGGGAGAACCAGGCCGATGGCCTTGGCAGCGCCCGTGGTGTTCGGGACGATGTTCTCGGAGCAGGCGCGGGAGCGACGGAAGTTGCCCTTGCGCTGCGGGCCGTCGAGCGGCATCTGGTCGCCGGTGAAGGCGTGGATGGTGGTCATGATGCCGGACACGATGGGAGCGAAGTCGTTCAGACCCTTGGCCATCGGGGCGAGGCAGTTGGTGGTGCAGGAAGCAGCGGAGATGATGTTGTCCTCAGCGGTCAGCGTCTCATGGTTGACGTTGTACACGATGGTGGGCAGATCGCTGCCGGCCGGAGCGGAGATGACGACCTTCTTGGCGCCAGCGTTGATGTGGGCCTGAGCCTTAGCCTTGCTGGTGTAGAAGCCGGTGCACTCGAGAACGACGTCGACGTCAAGGTCGCCCCAAGGCAGGTTGTTAGCGTCGGCCTCCTTGTAGATCTTGATCTCCTTGCCGTCAACGGTGATGGAATCCTCGCCAGCAACGACCTCGTGATCGCGAGCGTAGTTGCCCTGCGTGGAGTCGTACTTCAGCAGGTAAGCGAGCATATCGGGAGAGGTGAGGTCGTTGATAGCGACGATCTCGGAGCCCTCATGACCGAACATCTGACGGAAAGCCAGACGACCGATGCGACCGAAGCCGTTAATAGCAACCTTTACTGCCATTGTGTCTCCTTTCGTAAGGCCCCCGCGAGCTACAGCGCCCGCCGTTGAGGCCCACAAACTAACCACTCGCCTAATATACCTTTTTTTTGACTTGAATTTCACGAGAATGCTCGAAATTGAAAATCAAATTTACGTTAAAACGTTTTAAAGACTAAAATAGCAGCTAAATCCATATATAAGTCGTTACTTCAAACTACCTGCTTGCTTCAATGAGCTTTTCAAGCCGTAAAACACGATGGTAGAGGGCTGACTTCGACAAGGGAGGGTCAGCCATCTCCCCCAAATCACGCAGCGACAGATCAGGATAGCGCTCGCGCAGGTCGCAAAAGACCGCCAAGGCATCCGGAAGCGCATCGCGAAGGCCACGCTGCTCGAGCTCATCGATAAGCGCAAGCTGATGTTGGGCAGCACCGGCGCTTCTGGTCTGGTTGGCGAGCTCGGCATTCACGCGACGGTTCACATCGTTCTTAACCAACTTGACCGCGCGCGCCTCCTCAATCTCGGCAACGCTGCGCTTGGCACCAATCAGCTTTAATAGATGCTCGATTTCCTCGGCGCTCTTAATGTACACGGCATATGACCCCCGCCGTGCATTAACACGAGCATGGACCCCAATCTGCTCCAACAGATCGCAAAGTCCCTTGGCATATTGCTCGCCCTGCACTGCGATCTCCAAATGAAAATCGCCGCGTGGATCGGCCACGAAGCCGCCCGCGATGAGCGCGCCGCGGATATAGGCAAGTCTACAGCAAGGACGGGCAACGATATGTCGGGGTACGCCGGCGACAAGTCCTCCCCTACGGTCGAGGATACCCAGCAGAACCAAGGCCTTATCCAGGTCTGGCTGATCAGGCAAGGTGATGAGGTAGTTTCGAACCTTATGCAAGACAGATTTGCGGACGGTGAACTCCGTTTTGAGCTTAAGGATACGATGCGTCAGCGTGATCATCGTGCGTGCGACGGCTCCCGTCTCAGTCGCAACCGTCAAACGATACCGCCCAGAGCCGGCAAGCGAGAGCGTACCACTCACGCGCGTGAGGGCGGCGAGCGTCGACAAGTCGCAGTATTCACATTCGGGTTCGCAGCGCGCAAGCTCGTCGCGCACCTCAGCGGTAAACGACATGCAGGCCTATGCCTTCGTATTGGCGCGCGACAGGTCGCGGTGGGAGATGCTCACATGATACTGAGCGCCTTCCAGGTAACGGGCCGTGGCCTCGGCAATGGCAACGCTGCGGTGCTGGCCGCCCGTGCAGCCGATGGCGATAGAAAGCTGCGGCTTACCCTCCGCGATATAGCCCGGCATCACCGTATCGAGCAGCTGTGTCCAAGCCTTCCAAAACTCCTGCGTCTTGGGATGGTCCAGAACAAAATCGGAGACCTTTTTATCGAGACCGGTCATCGTGCGCATCTCGGGATCGTAGAACGGATTGGGCAGGAAACGAACGTCGATCATAATGTCCGCCTCGACGGGCATGCCGTGCTTAAAGCCAAACGAGAACACGTGAACGTCCATGAGTTGCTGGTCGGACAGCTCGGAAAATGCCATACGTAGCTTGTTGCGCAGCGCAGAGGTGCGCAGACGGCTCGTGTCGATAATCATATCGGCTCGGTCGCGCACGCCCTGAAGCTGAAGGCGCTCGCGCTGAATGGCATCGGCCGTAGTCTCCCCCGGCTTGGCAATGGGATGACGGCGGCGATTTTCGCTGTAGCGACGAATCAGCACCTCGTCAGAAGCCTCCAGGAACACGATGTCGCAGCTCATCTCGCGCTCTTCGAGCGCGGCGACCGCATCGAGCAACTCGTCAAACAGTCCCTGGCTACGCAAATCGCAGGTGACGGCGAGATGCCTGCCCACACCCGTATTGATGCCGACGAGCTCGGCAAGCTGGGCGATGAGACGTGGAGGCAGGTTATCGATGCAAAAATAGCCCATGTCCTCGAACACGTGCATGGCCTGCGTGCGGCCCGATCCGGACATTCCGGTGATGATGACGATATCGGGGATGCGCTCCGAGCGCTCCGCCGCATCCATGGCATCTCCCTTTTGCATGTGCTGCCTCCCGAAAACAAGCGCGGGACCCAGCAACCCGGATCCCGCGCGGTCAATTGCCTATATTGAGTATACCGCCCCGAGCGGATACGAGGCCTGTCTTACGCCTCAAGCGCAGCCTTGAACCAACTCGTAATACTCGTGGGGTGCGTGATGGCGGTGCCGACGACAACGGCCCAGGCGCCAGCATCGATCGCGGCGCGAGCCTCCTCGGGCGTGTGCACGCGGCCCTCGCAGATGATGGGAAGACCGGGGAATTCCTCGGTCGCCTGACGCAGGAGCGGCAGATCGGGGCCATCGGCCATGGTGCAGTCGATGGCAGCGACACCGTGAGAAAGCGTGGTAGATACAAGGTCGAAGCCCATATCAACCGCACGGCGAATGTCCTCGATGGTGGCACAATCCGCCATCAGGAGCACACCCTCCTCGTGCAGCGGGCGGAAGGTATCCTCGACCGACTTGCCGTCGGGACGCGGACGATCGGTGGCGTCGATCGCCACGATATCGGCACCCGCAGCAACGCAGGCGCGAGCGTGACGCAGCGTCGGCGTGATGTAAACGCCCTCGTGCCCATCCTTCCACAGGCCGATAACAGGAACCTCACAGCGACCCTTAATGGCGGCAATGTCGGCAAGGCCCTGGCAGCGAATGGCGGCGGCGCCGCCGAGCTCGCAAGCACGAGACATTTGAGCCATGGTCTCGGGCGTACGAAGCGGCTCGCCCATATACGCCTGAACGCTCACGACGAGCTTACCCTTCAGGGACTGGATCAAAGGATCAACGGTCATGTTCGACTCAACCTTTCTCAAAACAGCCTTCTGAGACACCGCACCTTGACGTTCAAACCGTCGCTCGCGTACCGAAGTACGCTTCGCTCCTCTTTCACGTCAATCTGCGGCACCTCAGAAGGCGCACTTGGTAGTTATGTTTACTTCAACGATGCAAGAAGGTGTTCGGCGGCACCGATGAGCGGAGCATCGCCCTCCAGAGAACCGATGAGGATCGGCGTGTCCTGAAGCGGATCGAGCGCCTGGCTGGCATAGCCCTCGTGCACCGAATCCTTCCACGTCTGCGAACGCCAATCGGGACCTTGGTGAATCACGCCGCCCGAAAGCACGATGACCTCTGGGTCCAGGATGTTAGCGAGCGAGCCCAAGCTGGCCCCCAGCGCAAAGCCGGCGTCATGGATAACCTCGGTCGCCTTTGCGTCGCCCGCACGGCACAGGTCGTTCACATCGCGACCGACCGAAGGACGGCTGGGGTCGACGCGACCAAAGCGCTCATCGTACATACGACCAATGGAAGTGCCCGAAGCAACCGACTCAAGATGGCCGGAACGCCCGCAGGCGCAGGGAATGCCGGCGGCAGCCGAGCACTCGATGTGGCCCATATGGCCGGCAGCACCATGGAAGCCCTGCATCACGCGGCCGTTCTCGACATATGCGCCGCCGATGCCCGTGCCGATGCCCAGGCACAAGACGGAGAACTTGCCCTTGCCGACGCCCCAGTGGGCCTCGCCCAGAGCATGAGCCTGCACGTCGCCCACCACGGCAACGGGAAGACCAAGGTCCTCGCGCAGACGCGGCCCCAACTGAACGCCAGACCAGCCGGGCATGATCTCGTTGGCGTAGGCGATGGCGCCTGTCTTGGGGTCGACGACACCGGCGGCGCCAATACCGATACCGAGGACCTCGACATCGGGGTTCGCCTCGAGAGCAGCCTTGATGGACGCCTCGATGCGCTGGAAAACTGCCTCGCCGCCTTCTTGGGCCTCGGTGGGAACCTCGGCTTCAAAGACCGGATGGGGCACGCCGCCATCAGCCGGATACTCCATAATGGCGGTCGCAATCTTGGTGCCGCCGATATCGACGGAGCAAACGTACTTGTTCTCCATGTCGCTCTCCTTAGGAGATATAAACAACTACAGGAAATGCGCCGTCAGGCTAGCCGTCACAGCGCGGTAAAGGTTTTCCAGGCGCCCGAGATCGCCGAGAAGCCGTGTGGCCATTGACCTAATGGGTCATGGCCGCACGGTTGAACGGCGAGGTCGGGTGCCTGGGAAAGCTTTAAAGGAGGCCGTTGTCCTGGAGGACCTTCTTAATCGCCTCGACGTTCTCACCGGTCATGGCCTTCACCGGGCGCGGCATGGTCGGGCTGTCGAAGATGCCCATGAGGTTCATAGCGGTCTTGAAGGCGCCGACGCCACCGGCATAGCCCTGGACGCCCGAGGTGACATCCCAAATGTGCGAAATCTCATTGAGACGATCCTGCTCGGCCTTGACGGTAGCCCAGTCACCAGCCTGAGCGGCCTTCCACTGACGCACGTAGCCCTCGGGCTCAACGTTGGCGAGACCCGGGACGGAACCGTCGGCGCCACCGAGGTAGGCGCCGTCGACAACAACCTCGTGACCGGTGAGGATGCTCATCGGATGGCCGTTCTTCTCGTTCTCCTGAACGAGGTAGCGGAACGAGATGTCATCACCCGAGGAATCCTTGACGCCGGCCAGAACGCCCTCGGCGCCGAGCTTGGCAAGGAGCTTCCAAGGGAGCTTGGTATGAACGCAGACGGGAATGTCATAGGCAAAGATGGGCAGGTCGAGCTCCTCATGCAGGATGCGGAAGTGCTCCTCGACCTCGGTCATGCCCTGCAGGGCATAGAACGGGCAGGTGGCGACAAGCGCATCGGCGCCCAGCTCCTGAGCGACCTTACCGTGCTCGATCATGCGCTCGGTCTCGGTGTCGATGATGCCGACCAGAACGGGAACGCGGTGGTCGACGATACGGACGGCCTCGGAGATGATCTGACGGCGACGCTCGTCGGTGGAGAAGACGACCTCGCCCGAGGAGCCCAGGAAGAACAAGCCATCGACGCCGGCATCGATCATGCGGTTGATGCTGCGCTCAAAGGAGGCAACATCGAGCTGGTGGTCTTCGGTATCGGGAACAACGACGGGAGGGATAACGCCGGTGAATTTCTGAGTTGCCACAAGAATCTCCTTAGTTGTCTGGTGGGCAGCCCTATGCCGCCCACTCTTGTTGGCAGTGTCCAGGCCGTCTAGGCCAAAGAACACGAGTAGAACGTTTGGTTAAAAAAGTCGACGACTTCGTTTTCGAACGCATTGATGCGCTCGTGAGCGTATTTGGCATAGATGATATGCCTCCGGTCACACTCAAGACCGTTGAATACGGCAAACTGGCCCTTGGGGTCGCTCGCGGCATCCATAAGCGATGTGCCCATGAGAACCGATCCGCGCACCCGAGACGACAGCGCCTCAAGGCCACCGGGAATTGGATTGGCAATCGCCGTGCAGGCGAGACCCCGCTCGTCCAGAGCAGAAACCGCCAGCGCGACTCCGCCGCCAAGACCCTCGCCCCATGCAAAGATGCGGTCGGGGTCCATGCCATCAAGATTGCGCGCCACCTTCGCCAGCGCGCAACCCCAACGGACGCGCTCGACAAAAGTGGGCGAAGAAATCCCCCGCTGCAGGTCGTCCGCACCAGCAACATCGTCATCCAGCGCGAGGACGGCATACCCCATGGCGGCAAATCTCGTCATGTGATGCCAGCCGCGCACAGGCCGATCGATGTCGTGGAACATCAGGCACAACGGCACGCGCTCAGATACTCGGGCACGACCGACAGGCTCGATCAAACGAGCGTGAATCGCATCGTCACCGAGCTCAAAGGAGACCTCCGAGTAACGGGCGCAGGGGTTAACAAAGTCAATCGCCGTAATGGCCAGGCCTTGAATCTCAAGATTCGAAGCGCATGTCTCTAAATCAGAAACATCTGCTTGGAAATCACCGCGCCAGTCTCGATATTCTGCGAGCCTTGACGAAACCGTTCCAGGAATTCCCACGAGCCCGGGGACAATCAGCTCGTCAACATTGCTCTCGCACTTAGACATGAGCCTCCCCTCCCTTGCAGAAAAACGGAATG
>CABRFA010000016.1 GCA_902470065.1 uncultured Collinsella sp. | reverse complement strand
GGGATTGGTCAAAATAGTTTGACTATTAGCGGCTAAAATCGCCCGGCGCTAACAGGGTGAACTGGCTTTAGAAGAAAAGCGAATATAATGCATGGCAAACATGACAAAAACTCATGCAAAGGTGGGGACGTGCCGTGGAGACCAATATCCAAAAGATGCAAGTGCTGCTTGAGACGGTGCGTGCCGGCAGCTTTACGCGTGCTGCAGAGCGGTTGAGCTATTCGCAGTCGGGCGTAAGCCGCATGGTGGGCGACCTTGAGGCAGACTGGGGTTTTAAGGTGCTTGATCGCAGCCGCGAGGGCGTGGTGCTTTCTGCCGACAGGCTGCAGGTCATGCCGGCAGTCGAGGCGTTATGCGAAGAGTTTGGCCGCCTACAGCGACGCGTGGACGAGATGCGTGGGCTCATGCGTGGCAAGATCTGCATCGGTACGTTTTCGAGTGTGGCGACCCACGTGCTGCCGCCGGTGATTGCGCGTTTTCGCGCCGATCATCCGGGTGTCGATTACGAGCTGTTGATGGGTGATTACTCAGAGATTGAGCAATGGGTGGCGGAAGGTCGCTGCGACCTGGGCTTTATCCCGCGCGAGCCACGCGGCACCGGCATGGCGTCGCGGCCGTTGGTGCAAGACGAGCTGATGGCCGTGGTGCCAGCGGACTCCTCGCTTGCCACCGCGGAGGTCGTTTCCCTTGCCGATTTGGCAAACGAGCAGTTTATTCTGCTGGAACGCGGTAGCGACGACGAGATTACGCCGCTGTTTCGCCGCGCGGGCCTGGCGGTGCGTTCTAAGCTGTCGACCTGGGATGACTATGCGATTATGGCTATGGTCGAGGACGGCCTGGGCGTGAGCATTCTTCCGGCGCTCATCTTGCGGCGCTGTCAGTTCGATGTCGCCGTGCGCCCGCTCGAGGGACGTCCTCATCGGCAGATCAACGCGATATATCGCACGGCCGATGTTTCGCTTGCTACCGCCCGTTTCCTCGAATACCTCTAAACGTGTGCGCGTCATTGTCCGCTTTGGGCAAATCTCAGAGTCCGGTGCATTTTCTTATGAAATTGAACTTTCGAATGAGGTGCCGCGTTATACTGCTGCCTAAATTGAACCTTGGTTCAATTCGTGTTCTATAAATTGAACTTTGCCAGCAAGGAGGTTCTAGTGGCCCAAGAGACGTTTAGCGATCGCCTGCGACAGACTATGTCCGATCGCGACGTTCGCCAGTCGGACGTGATTCGTGCATCTGAGATGCTCGGCAAAAAACTCGGCAAGAGTCAGATGAGCCAATATGTGAGCGGCAAGACGATTCCGCGGCGCGATGTGGCAGAGCTACTCGCCCGCATTTTGGAGGTCGATGTTACCTGGCTGCTCGCCGGTGACGCCGACCAAGGTGAGACCCCTCCGTCCCGTAAAGTTGCCAAATCCGAACCAAGTCCCTCAGCTCAAATTCCAAGGAGCACCACCATGCGTACTTTTTCTAAATCCACCAAGCTCGATAACGTCCTGTATGACGTGCGCGGTCCCGTCGTCGACGAGGCTGCCCGTATGGAGGACGAGGGCGAGCGCATCCTCAAGCTCAATATCGGCAACCCAGCGCCCTTTGGTTTCCGCACGCCCGACGAGGTTATCAAGGACATGCGCCAGCAGCTGCCCGACTGCGAAGGCTATTCCAACTCGCGCGGCCTGTTCTCTGCGCGCAAGGCGATCATGCAGTATTCGCAGATCAAAGGCCTGCCCAATGTTCAGATGGAGCATATCTACACGGGCAACGGCGTGTCCGAGCTCATTCAGCTTTCGATGAACGCGCTGCTCGACAATGGCGACGAGATTCTGATCCCCAGCCCCGACTACCCGCTGTGGACGGCGTGCGCAACCCTTGCCGGCGGTCATCCCGTGCACTATCTGTGCGATGAGCAGGCGGATTGGTATCCCGACCTGGAGGATATGGAGTCCAAGATCACGAGCGCGACCAAGGCCCTCGTCATCATCAACCCCAACAACCCCACGGGTTCTGTCTATCCGCGCGAGGTGCTCGAGGGCATCGTTGAGGTTGCGCGCAGGCACCAGCTCATGATCTTTGCCGATGAGATCTACGACCGTCTGTGCATGGACGGCTACGAGCACGTCTCGATTGCCTCGCTCGCTCCCGATCTGCCCTGCGTTACCTTTAGCGGTCTGTCCAAGTCGCACATGATCGCGGGCTACCGTATTGGCTGGATGGTGCTTTCGGGCAACCAGCGCTGCATGAGCGACTTCATCATGGGCATCAACATGCTCTCCAACATGCGCCTGTGCTCCAACGTGCCGGCTCAGTCGATCGTCCAGACGGCGCTCGGCGGCCATCAGTCGGTTAACGACTACATCCGTCCCGGTGGCCGTGTCTACGAGCAGCGCAACTTTGTGTATGAGGCGCTCAACAAGATCGACGGCATCTCGGTGGTTAAGCCGCGCGCGGCGTTCTACATCTTCCCCAAGATGGATGTTAAAAAGTTCAACATCACCGATGACGAGCAGTTTGCCCTCGACCTGCTGCACGAGAAGAAGATCCTGATCACGCGCGGCGGCGGCTTTAACTGGGCCGAGCCCGATCACTTCCGCATCGTGTACCTGCCGCGCATGGAAGTGCTCAAAGAGTCCCTCGAAGACCTCGCCGATTTCTTCGATCACTACCGCCAGGCGTAACGGCAAAGGTAGACTGTAATGAAACGGTCGACCCGCAACGGATGCGGGCCGACCGTTTTCTGTCTAAGCCCGTGCTGTCAGCGCTTGTCTCGTTGAGCGGGCGAGGTTCGCGTGTGAGCGGTAAGTTCTATTCCAAAATGGAATACAGTTGGCTTAAGCTGGAATTGATGTCCGGGTACCTGCTTTTCTAGAATGTTTTCAACAAGATGAAAGGCGGTTCCAACCAATGATTATCGATGCAAATTCCTACTGGTTCGACGAGCACATCTTTCATGACGAGACGCTCTGCGAACAGTTTTTGGCCGAGGTACCCCGCGCCTATGACACCGAAGGCTATCTGACCATGAATTCCGCCGGCAAACGACAGATCGTGATCGAGATGCCCGCCGGTTCTCCGGGTCTTAACTACATTGAGGGCGACTACACCCTCGAGAAGCGCTTGGCCGATATGGATGAGGCGGGGGTCGACAAGGCGATCCTCAAGCTCCCCGGTTGTCACGAGTGGATGTCGCTCGAGATGTGCCGGCGTTTCAACGACGGTATGGCTGCTGACGCGAAGGCGTCAAGTGGCCGTCTGATTCCGCTTGTCGCCGTGCCGCCCTTTGGCACCAAAGCGAATTTGGAGGAGCTCGACCGCAGGCTCGACGATGGTTTTGCGGGTGTGCAGCTCTGCGCTCACTATGGCAAGCGCTATCTCGACGACCAGGTCTTCTCGAGCTTTTTCGAGCACCTGAACGAACGCCATGTCACCGTTTACGTGCACCATGTTCCCGTGCCGGTCGAGAACGAATCGCTTCTCGCGTACGACAACCTTCGCCGCTCTTATGGCCGCTGCGTCGACCAAACTACGGCGATCGGCCGAGAGATCTTTGGCGATTTCTTTGAACGCTACCCCAATATCAAGATGGTCCACTCCATGCTCGGCGGCGCATACTTTGCGTTTAAGGAGATGCTGCTGCCTCATGGTCCCAAGCGCCCTGATGCTTCTGGCCGTTTTCAGGTCGATACCGAGACCGTTTCCAGGCGCCTCGAGAACAACATCTATTTCGACATGTCCCATGCTCAGCCTTGGGGCAAGACACTCCTTGCCTGCGCGGTTGACGTGCTGGGTGCAGACCATATTGTTTTTGGCACGAGCTATCCCGTTAAACGCGAGTGGCTCACCGAGGGTGTCGCCTGCGTTCGCGCTGCAAATCTGAGCGATACAGACAGCGACCTTGTGCTTGGCGGTACGGCGCAGCAACTGTACGGTGTCGAGTGAGCGGCAATCAGAGGGGAGTATCTGCCATGGACGAAGGAGAGATGAGGGCTGGGGCCGCTCGTGTGGCCATCGATCTTGGGGACGTGTTGCCGTTCGACGGTTTCGACGAACTCCGTCATGAGGTCTTCGCCCGTGCCCTTATCATCGAGGGGACGGGGCGACGCGCCTGCGTCCTTTCGCTTGAGGTCACCTCGATCGCTCCGGCTCTACTCGCCGATCTGCGTGAGGTTGTTGAGGATGCCGCCAATTGCAGCGGTGCTTATTCTTGGGTGGTTCCTACCCACACGTTTTCCATGCCTCACGTCCGCACTCCCGGGCATCTTGCCGACGATGCTACCCGCAATCGCAACGAGCGCTATCGCGCAGCGCTCGTCGCTGCCGCCCGCACGGCTGTCGAGCGCGCTGTTGCGGGCATTCGCTCTGCCACGCTCGCCGCTGTGGAGGGCGAATGCCCCGTGAACGTTAATCGCGACATTGAGACGCCTGCCGGCTGGTGGTTGGGCTCGAATCCCAGGGGGTTTGCCGACCACACGATGCCCGTACTCGCCATAAGGGATGCCGGGGGCGAGTATGTTGCCGTGCTCGCGACGGCGGACGTTCAGTCCTCCGTGCTCGACGGGTCGCGCGACTCCGAGGGGAGGCGCATGGCGAGCGGAGACCTCTTTGGTTTTGCCGCCATGTCACTCGAGCGCGAGCTGGGCGGCGTTGCCCTGTTGCTGCCAGGCGCCGCGGGCGACCAAGGTCCGGCGGAGCGCGCCATGAACGTCATGTTCGATGCGGCCGGCGTTAAGCAGACGGTCGATGCCCATGAGGACGGATACCGCATGCTGCACCAGCAGGGGCAGGCCTTGGGCGATGCTTTGATCGAGGCCGCTCGCATGGCGCGTAAGGATGACGCTACCGGCATCGGTGCCCGCACGGTCGACGTTCTCCTGCCCGCTCAGACACGCGCCGATTTTCACTCTTTGGCTCCGCACCGAACGTATGAGTTTCATGCCGCTGGCGAGCAGCGCACGAGGGTCTATCTACTCCGGCTGGGAAACGTCGAGCTTGTCGGCGTACAACCCGAGGTCTCGAGTGCATTCGGCGCCACTGTGCGCGCCACTCGGTCCGGCTCTGCGTTCTTTGCCACGCTTGTCAACGGCGGACAGAAGTACCTGCCGGCCCCCGATGCGTACGAGAAAATCACCTATGAGGCCATGAACTCCGGCTTTGCCGCCGGCTCCCATGAGCGCCTCCTCCAAACCATCCTTGCCGCTTTGAACGCGGCGCGACAAAAAGGAGAACTTGCATGAATATCGGACATGCACGCCGCAAGATTACCCCGCAAGGCGACATCTATCTAATCGGATACCGTAACCTCCCCAACCGTCTGGAGCCTGCGACAGGCGTCCATGACGACGTCTTCGCCAACGCGATTCTTTTCCAACAGGACGACCGCGAAGTTTTTCTCTTCAACGCCGATGTTCTCGAGTTTGAGGAGAGCATGGCCGAGGAGGTTAAGACGATGCTCGCCGAGCGCTACGGAATCGACCGTGACTGCGTTCTGCTCTCCGCGACGCACGACCACACTTCGATCGTCGCCTACCATCGCAGCTGGTGGACGGGAAAATTCGACGAGAACTACTACCGCTGGTTCCTCGATACCATTTGCCAATGCTTTGAGGAGTGCCGCGCCAACGCACAGCCCGCGATTTGTCGCTTGGGCAAGCAGGTCATCACCGGTTTCTACGACAACCGCATCATCCCAGGTGAACTCGCCGACAATGAGGTCATTGTCGTATCGTTCTTCGATACCGAAGGCAAGCCATTTGCGGGCTTTGTGAACTGGGCGGTGCATTCTGCCTGTGTCGGACCCGACTGCACGGAGCTCACGAGCGAACTCGCCGGTCTTACCGGCAAAAAGCTCGCTCAGAGTCTTGGTTACTATCCGGCCATGGTCGTCGGTGCTGCTGGCGACTGTAGCGACCGCAATTTTCGCCAGGGACGCGGCATTCCCGAGGTCGAGCGCGTTTCGACCGGTCTTGCCGAGGCGATTTCCCAGATCAAGCTCGATCGCGAGGTCGTTCTTGACCGCATCGAGCCTCAGACGTTCTATCACACCGTTGCCCATGACGACTTTTCGCTCACGCTTAAGTGTGCCGTCATCAGTCTGGGCGGCCTGCATCTCTTTGTGTTCCCGAGTGAGCTCGGCAGCGACTTGGGTATTCGCATGAAGCGCGAATGCCCGGTCGAGGGAATAGTTTGCGGTTACACCAACGGCTATTTCGAGTATTTCCTTCCGGCACGCGAGTACGGCCTCTCCTTTGAGACCGAGCGTACTCAGATTCCCCAGGGCGAACCGGAACGTCTGTGTGACAAGTTCTGCCAGACGACGAGACTTCTCGGCGCAGCAGATTCGCGTCTGTAGACCTGATTGCGTGACATGGGCCAATGAGGCTCGCTGCCATGTGATCGGCATCTTCCATCTTCTCTGCCGTTTCCCATCCCGGGCGTACGTGCGTCCGCGGATTTCAAAGGGGGAAGCGGGTTCCTTGCCCTCCCACGTCGACTACGGAGGCATGAAATCGATGCTATACCCCGCTCAGAAAAAGGAGAATTCCATGAAATACCAGAAGCTTTGCGATGAAATCATCACAAAGGTCGGTGGTCGAGACAATGTGTTAGACGTGAGCCACTGCATTACGCGTCTCCGCTTCCACCTCAAGGATGAATCGCTCGCCCAGACCAATGAGCTTAAGGCGACGAAGGGCGTCGTTGACGTCATCCAGGCCGGCGGACAGTATCAGGTCGTGATTGGTGCCACTGTCGAGGCCGTCTACAACGACCTCGTTCAGATTGGTGGGTTCGACTCCAAACCCGCGCTCGATATCGATGAAGGCGACGACGTCAAAAAGAGCGATCCATTCTCGCGTCTGCTTGCCATCATCTCCGAGATTCTGCAACCGGTTCTTGGCGTGCTTATGGCCGGTGGCTTTATCAAGTCGATGCTCGCGCTCTGCACGGTTGCCGGTTGGCTTGCCAAGGACAGCAATACGTATGTGACGCTCTCGGCAATCGGAGATTCGGTCTTCTATTACTTTCCGCTAATCATTGGCTGGACGTCGGCCAAGAAGTTCGGACTTAAGCCCGTTATGGGAATGGCGCTCGGCGGTATCCTCGTCTACCCGACGCTCGTTGCCCTTATGGGCGGAGATCCGCTCTACACGCTCGGCGCCGGTACGGTCTTCGAGTCCAATGTCTACGGTGATATTTTTGGCATCCCGCTGATCATGCAGAATTACTCATCGACGATTCTGCCTGCGATCTTTATCGTCTGGATTGCCTCCAAGGTGCACAAGGCCCTTTCTAACGCGCTGCCCGCGCTTGTGAGCTCGTTCTTCTCCAACATCCTGACGCTCCTCATTTGCGGCATCCTTGGCCTGCTTGTGGTCGGTCCGGTCATGACGGTCCTCTCCAACATCGTTGCCCAGATCATCTTGATGCTCATCAACTTCCAGCCCGCCATCGCCGGCTTCGTCATCGGCACGTTCTGGAGCCTGCTCGTCATGTTCGGCCTGCACTGGGGTATCATCCCGCTGTGGTTCCTCGATGTCGCAACCTACGGCTATGACCTCATTAATCCGCTCGTGTATGCAGGCGGTTGTGCCATCGCCGGTGCTGTGCTTGGCATGATCATCCGAACCAAGGATTCCGAGGAAAATGCTGCCGTCAACATTCCCGCCCTTGTCTCTTCGATTTTCGGTGTCAACGAGCCTGCGCTTTACGCCATCTTGCTGCCGCGTAAGCGCCTTATGTGGGCAACCTTTATTTCCGCTGGTGTAGGCGGCGCCATCGCCGGTCTCATGGGTGCCAAACTCTATGCCTTCGGTGCCTCCGGCCCGCTCGGTTTCCCGAGCTTTATTAACCCTGCTGGCATCGACACGGGCTTTATCGGCCTTGTCATCTCCGGTGTGGTCGCTTTCGTTCTGGCTCTTGTCGCCGCTATGGTGATCGGTACCAGGAAGGACGAGGGCGGTAAGGCGCTCAACATCTCGGTGGACTAGTCTGTCTGCGCACTTTAACTAAATATGCCTCGGACGGCGACGTGCCGCCCGAGGCATATTTGTGTTTAGTGCCGTTGTCAGCGTGTTTGCGGACACAAGTCTGCGGTTGCGGAGCAGCGGGGATTATGACGGTCGTGCCGCGGTGGAAGACGCACGGTCGCCCTGCAGGAGCTGACGGTAGGGGAGGAAGCCGATGAACGAGACGACCGCCTGCGAGTGCGCGGCGTTCCGCTTGAGGTAGAGCCTGACCTCGGAGGTCGTCGCGGGCTCAAGCGGCACCAGGGCTACCTTTCCGCTGGCAAGCGATTCCGCCGGCTTGCGCATGAGGAATGAGACGCCGGCGCCGCGTGCGACAAGAGAGATGATGTTCTCGGCTCGTTTGCCGGTGAACGTAACGCGTGGGCCAAATCCAGCTTCGCGACAAAGGGAAAGGACGAGCTCGCTTACGAACGAGCCTTGGGGAAGCATGAGGAAATTCTCGTCGATAAGGTCGTCTATCTCGACGGTGTCACGTTCGGCGAGCGGATGGTCGAGCGGAAGGACGGCCACGAGCCGGTCGGTCGTAAAGGGAATCTTTTTGAACTCCGGCTCGATGGCGCCACTGTCACGGATGAAGGCCAGGTCAATGTCCTCGTGCAGGAGCATGCGCTTGAGTGTGTCGCCCTCGCCCTCGATGAGCTCAACAGAATATGAGGGGTTCGCCTGCTGAAAATCGATGACGGCGTCCGTGATCCCATAAGGGGCCATAATGGGGATAGAACCTACGGTGAGGTGCTCGAGCGGCTCACCTGCGCCTATTTGAATGGCGGCAAGATAGCGGTGCTGAAGCGTCGCAATTTTTTGCGCATAGGGGAGGAGCGCTTCACCTTGCGCGGTGAGTGTTACGTGGCGCTGGCTTCGATCGATGAGCTTGCAGCCGAGTTCGTGCTCCATTGCCATGATGTGCTTGGAGAGGGTTGATTGCGACATGAAAAGCAGTTCCGCCGCATCAAGAAACGTGCGTGACTGCGCTAAGATGGCGAATTCGCCAAAGCGGCTGATATCCATAGGGAGGCCTCCGGTACCCTCATTTTGGCAGGTGGCCTAAACCACGACGCCATTGCAGTGGTCGATTTCGTGCTGGATGATTTCGGCGGTGTAGCTCGAGAAGTTTTTGATGCGGTGGACGAAGTTCTCGTCCAAATACTCAACCTTAATGCGGCGATAGCGGGTGCAGGGACGCTCGCCGATCAGCGAGAGACATCCTTCGCTCGTCTGATAGGCATTGACCTGCTCAAGAATTTGAGGGTTGTACATCAGGAGCGTCCTGTTGCCGTCCTTTACGCAGATGATGCGTTTGCGCACGCCGATCATGTTGGCGGCGAGGCCCACGCACTCGTGCTCATGCTCGTGGAGCGTATCCAGGAGATCCTGCCCGGTCGCGGCATCGTCGGGTCCCGCGTCTTCGGAAGGCAGACGCAAAAAGAACTCGGATTTCATGATGGGCTTAATCATGGCGGGCTCCTCATGTCTTATGCTTTCGTGGACTTTTAATAATAGCGCGGAAGGAAAGCTGTGCGTCCGCGTTACAATCTTTCGACGTTGGACCATGTTGCCAGATTCGTCGTGTACGGCGGCTGGCGTAAGTCTAGGGCTCATTTTTCGCCCTGGACTGTTCCTCTGGGGCGATGCGACTGTCGTTCCAAGAGGAAGGAAATGCATGGGGAGCAAATCTCAGCAACAAGTTCAAGTAGCGCCATCGGCCACTGCGGCGATTCTCGTCGTAATGTATATTGCAGCCTTTATTGCCGCGTTTAACGAGAACATCATTAACGTGGCGTTGCACGACATTATGGCGGCCTTTTCGGTGAGTGCCACCACGGCGCAGTGGCTCGTTTCGGGCTACATGATCGTGACGTCGATCTTTACGGCCATCATGGCCTTCCTGTCCGGCCGTTTCTCGACGCGCAAGCTGCTGTTTTTCGCATGCGGATGCATGGTCGCCGGCGAAGTCCTGTGCCTGTTCGCTCCGTCATTTAGCGTTTTGCTGCCAAGCCGTATTTTGCAGGCTGCGGGATCGGGCATCTTGTTCCCGCTCATGATGAACGTGGTGCTGTCTTGCGCCCCGCGCGAGAAGCTCGGTCTGTATCTGAGTCTGGGTGGTGCCTGCATTACGCTAGGGCCGGCGTTTGGACCCGTGATCAGCGGTCTTATGTGCACGTTGTTTGGCTGGAGGGCGGTGTTCGTAGTGCCGCTGGTGGGCGGCATTGTGGTCGCTGCGGCGGGCGTAAAGCTTGTTCAGAATGTCGGAGAGCGCTCGAACACCACGCTTGATATTCTGTCGGTTGTTTTGCTCGCCGCCGGCATTACGGCATTTGTGTATTCCGTAGGCGAGTTCTCGACCAATCTGATTGCCGGCATCGTGACGCTTATCGCCGCCATTGTGCTGCTCGGCCTGTTTGCGGCCCGCCAGCTCAAACTCGAGCATCCGGTGCTTAACGTGCGTCCCATGGCGAGCGTTCGTTTTTGGCCTGCGTGCCTGCTTGTGGTGGTGTCGATGATGACGACGTTCTCGATGAGCGTTTTGTTGCCGCTCTATTTTGAGGGCGCATACGGCATGACCGCACTTGTTGCGGGCTTGCTCATTTTGCCGGCGATTGCCTGTAACGCCGTGACCTCGATTGTGGGCGGACGCGTGATGGACGCCCGTGGCGCATGGCCGCTGCTGCCGGTCGGCTTTGCCCTGATTGCCGTGGGGCAGACTGCCATCTCGATGACGGCGGCGAGTATGAACATCGGCGTCGTTGTGGCGCTGACCGTTGTGGTGTATGCCGGAGTCGGTTTGGTGCTGAGCCCCTCGCAAACGGCCGGATTGGAGACGCTGCCTGCCGCTGAACATCCTCACGGAACGGCATTGCTTAACACGTGGAACATGATTGCCGCATCGTTTGGCCCGTCCCTGTTTATCGGCCTGCTCTCGAGTTCTGCAGCGACTGCCGGCGCCGCTGGCGCTGCGACAGACGTTGCCCAGGCGATTGGATTTGCAGCTGCCGTGCGTGTAGCGGCTGTAATTGCCGTGGTCGGGTTCGTGGCGTCGCTGGTGTACGCTCGTCGCGAGTCACACATGTCGCATTAATGTGTGCACATAGATTCTGCAGCTAGATTGGATGGCGACACCATAAACTAATGGACGTTTTGCCGAGAGGCATGAATGTTTAAAGCGCAAAGAGTGCGCGACGGGCCCCGCGAATGGGGCGATGATGCCCGAGAGGGCCAAGAAGGAGTCTCATGTCCGAGAACGAAGAGATCATGAACGAGACCGAGAACGAGACCATGGCTGCCGAGGTCGAGGCAGTCGAGACCGTGGAGACCGAAGCTGCCGAGGTTGAGGCTGCTGACGAGGTTTCCGCCGAGGAGGAGGCCGAGGTTGTCGAGGCCGCCGTTGATTACGATGACGAAGAGCTGATGGACAAGATGCAGAAGGCCGCCCGCCTGCTGCGTAGCCGTCGCTTTGCTATTTCCAAGGAGGAGGAGGCCAAGGCCGAGCGCATGGCGAACATCGAGCGCGCCATCAAGCTTCTTGACCTCAAGCCCAAGATGGAGCAGAAGGAAATGTCCGACCTGCTGGGCATGCGCCTCCGTGAGCTCGATGGCCTGATGGCCGAGGCCGAGGCCGCCGATCTGGTCGGCCGCATCGACGACGCCGAGGGCGATATGCGCAAGATTGTTGTCTTCGCCGCCGAGGATGCCGCTGAGGGCCTGGTCGAGCTTGCCAACAAGAAGGAGAAGCTCCTGCCCGAGCTTTCTTACGAGGAGGCCACCGAGCTGATGGCCGCTCTCGATAAGGTTATCGCTCCGCTCGTCGCCATGGGCCTGGACGAGGATCGCGGTCCTCGCGGCGGCCGTGACGACCGTGGTGGCCGTGGCGGCGACCGTGGCGGTCGCGGCGGCTTTGGCGATCGTGGTGGCCGTGGCGGCGACCGCGGCGGTCGCGGTGGCGATCGTGGCGGCCGTGGCGGTTTTGGTGACCGTGGCGGCGACCGTGGCGGTCGCGGCGGCTTTGGCGGCAACCGTGGTGGCTATGGCGATCGCGGTGGCAACCGTGGCGGCTTCGGCGGTAACCGTGGTAACGACCGCGACGGTCGCGGTGGCGATCGTGGCGGCCGCAACGGCGGCGGCTTCCGCGGCAACCGTTTTTAGGGGTTACGCGGTTCTACGAACCGCGTAACTAGTTGACGCTGCGCGGGCCGCATTTGGACAATCTGACGTTCAACTTCAAGGGCGCGACCAGAAGGTCAGCGCCCTTTCGTTTCACGTCACCTTGCCTCAAATGCGACCCGCTCGCTGTCCGTCCTCTGCCTGCGGCGTTGTCTTGCTCCGGATGCGGCAGTTAGGGACGTTCCTTTTCTGCCGGCAGCTTGGGACACTCCTTGTAGTCATTGGGGACGTTCTTAAACGACTACATAGAACAAGAGTGGATGATCTCCCGGTTTGAGCCTGCATTCAAGCTCAAAGTGGGAGATCATCCACTCTCGTTTCGTTTGTTGATTTCGATGCCTACATTTGGAGGAAGAGTTCGTGGAGGCGGGTGTCTTCGTCGAGTTCGGGGTGGAAGGTTACGCCGAGCTGGTTGTCTTGGCGGGCGGCGACGATGCGGCCATCGACTTCGGCCAGGGCCTCGGCATCGCCGTGCACCTCAACGATGCGGGGCGCGCGGATAAACGTCAGCGGCACTTCACCGTCGATGCCGGCTACCTGCCCCTTGGTTCGAAAGCTGCCGAGCTGCCTGCCGTAGGCATTGCGCTCGACGAGCACATCCATGGTTGCCAGGCGCGGCGTCCCCTTATCGTCGTGGGCGGCAAGGTCGCGCGCCAGCAGAATCAAGCCGGCGCAGGTGCCCAGGACGGGCATGCCTTCAGCGATACGGGCACGAAGCTCCTCGAGCATGCCGAGCTCGGCAAGCAGCTTCCCTTGAACGGTGGACTCGCCGCCGGGAAGTACCAGACGGTCAAAGTCCTGCTTCAAATCAGCCGCCTGCCTCAGCTCAATACAGTGTGCGCCAAGCCCGGATAGTCTTGCCTCGTGCTCGGCAAAAGCGCCTTGGACCGCCAGCACGGCGACCGTTTGGTCTGCATAATCGCTCATGTGCGATCCTTTCTGCCGGACTAGCGTCCGCGCTCCTCCATGATGATTTCGATCTCGTCGGCGTTGATGCCCACCATGGCCTCGCCCAGGTCCTCCGAAAGCTCGGCAATGAGCTTGGCATCGGTGAAGTTTGCCACGGCCTTGACGATGGCGGCGGCGCGCTTGGCGGGGTCGCCGCTCTTAAAGATGCCCGAGCCGACAAAGACGCCCTCGGCGCCCAGTTGCATCATCAGCGCGGCGTCGGCAGGGGTCGCTACGCCGCCGGCGGCAAAGTTCACAACGGGAAGCTTGCCCGTGGCATGGACCTCGCGCACCAGCTCGACCGGAACCTGCAGTTGCTTGGCTGCCTCAAAGAGCTCATCATCGCGCAGGGCAACAACGTCACGGATCTGCTTTTGGATCTTGCGCATGTGACGCACGGCCTGAACGACGTCGCCCGTACCCGGCTCACCCTTGGTGCGAATCATCGTGGCGCCCTCGGCAACACGGCGCAGCGCCTCGCCCAGATCGCGGGCGCCGCAGACAAACGGCACGTCAAACTGGGTCTTGTCGATGTGATAGACGTCATCGGCGGGGGAGAGAACCTCGGACTCGTCGATGTAATCGATCTCGATAGCCTGAAGGACCTGCGCCTCGACGATGTGACCGATGCGGCACTTGGCCATAACAGGGATGGAGACGGCCTCTTGGATGCCCTTGATCATCTTGGGGTCGCTCATGCGCGAGACGCCGCCTGCGGCACGGATGTCGGCCGGGATGCGCTCGAGTGCCATGACGGCGCAGGCGCCTGCCTCCTCGGCGATGCGTGCCTGCTCGGGCGTGGTGACGTCCATGATGACGCCGCCCTTGAGCATCTGCGCGAGTTCGCGATTGAGTTTGACGCGATCGGCCTTGCTGGTCTGTTCTGCCATGGTTGCTCCCTTGGTTGGCATGTGCATTGCTTGACGGAACATCCTATCGGGGAGCTGGGTATGGCAAAATACTCAGTTTTCGAGATAATAATAAGGTCAGCCTAATACCAGATTGAACAGCTCGATAAGGTCAGGTGGCAAACTCATGCTTGACTACAATTTGGAAAAACGCGGCGAAGCATCGCTTTATGAGTATGTTTACCAGCAAATTCGAGATGATATTGTTGCTGGACGTATTGTGGCGGGGGAGCATCTTCCGTCTAAGCGCGCCTTTGCCAGTCATCTGGGAATCAGTGTCATTACCATCGAGAATGCATATAGCCAGTTACTTGCCGAGGGCTATATTTGCTCAATGCCGCGTCGTGGCTACTACGCTTGCAAGCTTCCGGATGCACCGGTTTTGCCTTTGGCATCGCAGGGCATCGACCGAGATACCGTCTCTGTGGGCCTCAGCGCGCATGATGTCAACGGACAGGTCGAGCTGTTCGATGCACTTTCTCCTTCCGCTTTGGAGGCGGCGCGGCTTTGGCAAAGCGCACTACGGGCGACGCTGGCATCCGAAGATGAGCGCGAAATCTTTTCGCCCGCACCGGCGCAGGGCACCGCTCGGCTGCGACGCGCAATTGCTCACCATCTGCGTGGGACAAGGGGCATGAATGTCGACCCCGACAACATTGTTATCGGTGCAGGCGCCCAGCTGCTCGATACCATGTTGGTTCAGTTGCTTGGCGCTGACAAGGTGTATGCCGTTGAGGACCCGGGCTATTTGCGTCTGACGCGCATCTATCAGGCTATGGGCTGCCAAGTACGACATATCCCGTTGGATGACGACGGCGTGGACCTGAGCGCTCTGCAGAAAACTGGGACCGATGTCCTTCACCTGATGCCGTCCCATCAGTATCCGACCGGCCTTGTGACGAGCATTGCGCGTCGCTATGCGCTTCTGAGCTGGGCCGCCGAGCGACCAGGTCGGTATCTCATCGAAGATGACTTTGATTGTGAGTTTCGCCTTGCCGGGAAGCCGATTCCCGCGCTCGCATCGATCGATGCCGCCCAGTCGGTTATCTACACCAACACGTTTTCGAAGAGCCTGTCATCGGCGTTGCGTTTGGCGTATATGGTGTTGCCCGATGAGCTAATGGAGCGGTTTAGGCGCAACCTTGGTTTCTACGCCTCGTCGGTGAGCTCTGTTGACCAGGTCGCTTTGGCGCGTTTGCTGGAATCGGGTGATTACGAGCGACATGTGAACCGCGTGCGCGTTCGTGCTCGCGAGGCGCGTGATGGCCTGGCGGCGCTTGTACGGAAGGCATTTCCGGCAGGGGAAGTCTCGATCGAACACGCAGACGCGGGCCTTTACTGCACCGTGGTTGCGGAGCGTGGAACGGGCGGAAGCACTATTGCACGGGCCCTCACGCGCTCGAGCATCCCTTTTATCGATATCGGTGACTGTTTTTGGTGTGCCGATGGCGCATCTGCCCCTGAAAACTCAACTCATATTCTTGTCCAGTATGACGACCTGAGTCCAAAAGTACTAACTACCTTGGAATTGCAGCTAATGGGGGGCACTCTGCAATCCAAGTGAGTAGACTTTTAGCACTTTGGCGACCAGGCAGTTTTGTAACAAGCTATCTACCTGCGGTTTTGAAAAGCAGGAAGACCGGCCTGCTCGGAATGTTCAAAAAAGTCTACTCACTTGCCGCGTAAAGCTTCTGCATGAGAAAAAAATGGGGTTTTCAACAGGGCTTCGTCCAGCTCTCGACAAGCTTTTGGCCAGTTTGGGAGGGCTGTTGAAAACTTGGCAGTCCGTTCGGCGCCATTTTTGGTGCGTTCGCGCCAATGCGTGACTGACTGGGTTGAAATTCGTGTTCTCCTGTGCCTATGAAGGATCTACTTTGTGACATATCGGCTTTTAGGTACTGGCGTTTGCCTCCTCAAGTCCGCGCTTTGTGTCCGCCGCTTCCACGACCGGAAGAAGACCGGCAGCGATATGATCTCGCCCGCAACCCGACGGCTGCGGTCGCGCTCGGTTT
This sequence comes from uncultured Collinsella sp., assembly GCA_902470065.1. Taxonomy (GTDB): domain Bacteria; phylum Actinomycetota; class Coriobacteriia; order Coriobacteriales; family Coriobacteriaceae; genus Collinsella. The sequence goes on along the minus strand of CABRFA010000016.1, from coordinate 6,138 downwards.
TCCGTTGCATACATTGGTTCGGACGAGAAACAAACGGACTTGTCCTGCCAGCATTAGGCAGCGGCTGTTTCTTGGTGAGCTCCCCAGGGAATCCGTGCTGGAAACGGAGCATGGATTTTTGATTACGTCTCCTCTACTGACGGCATTCATCATGTCACGGCATCTGACGGATCTTCAGCTTCTTTTGGTATTGGCGGAGATGTGTGGCTTGTTTGCGGTGTGTGCCCTGCCGGCGTTACTTGAGACGGAGCTTTCGCGTGCAATTGATTCGGGTGCGATTTCGACAACGTTCGGTTGGGCGCGCTGCCCGTCCGAGGACGGCACCGCCTCAAATTTATGGCGTCGAGACGCTTTGGTTTTGGGCGGAGACCTTGACCGTTTTTGTTCAGATGTTTGCGGGATGCGTTACGGCAATAGATTTATGGCGGTATCGCAACTCGTTCCATTGGGTGCCGCGTCGCCTTTTGAGGTCGAGGCGTATTTGCTACTTGCACTGCCGCGATCCCTGGGAGGCGAAGGTTTTTGCGACATAGAGCTTAATGTTGAAGTGATGCTAGGCACAAGTGCTCGAGCGATTGTGGGAAAGTCCCGTGTATATATCGACCTACTTCTTTCTTCACCGGACGGTAGGCGACAGGTGGCCATTGAATGTCAGGGAAAGGCCTCGCACGGACGCGCAGGGGATGGCTTGCGTGACGCTGACCGCATGACGGCCCTTCAGGCCATGGGCTACGATGTACTTCTCCTGACACACAGACAGATATCCGATGAGGGTAGATTCCGCGCGATCGTTAAGACCGTATGCAGGATGCTCGATGCTGAATATCGCGATAAAAGCTCAGATGAGCAAAGGGCTGAGACATTACTTCGGTCTGAACTATTCGTTGACTGGACAAAATTGGGAGTAATTGACGGAAAGATGCCCGTTAGACACAAAACAGTTCGATCGTGGACGGCTGCGGTTCTAAGTGAGTAGACTTTTGGCTTGATGGCGACCAGGCCGTTTTGCAACAAGTCATTTACCTGCGGCTTTATAAAGCAATATGGGTGGTGTGCTCGGCAAGTTCCAAAAAGTCTACTCACTTAGTTTTTGACGAGAAGCCTATGCCGAAGGCGGTCCTATTTCAGGGCGTTAACAAGTTCGTGAGGCACGAAAAAGGCCCGAACCAATACGGTCCGGGCCTCATCGAGCTTGAGGTTATGTCTCAGGCGGTTGGCTTAGCCAAAGTAGCGCTTGAGCAGGCCGGCGAAAGCCTTGCCGTGGCGGGCCTCGTCGCGAGCCATCTCGTGCACGGTGTCGTGGATGGCATCGAGGCCGGCGGCCTTGGCACGCTTGGCAAGATCGGTCTTGCCGGCGGTGGCGCCGTTCTCGGCCTCAACGCGCATCTCGAGGTTCTTCTTGGTGGAGTCGGTCACGACCTCGCCTAGGAGCTCAGCGAACTTGGCGGCGTGCTCGGCCTCCTCGTGGGCAGCCTTCTCCCAGTACAGGCCGATCTCGGGATAGCCCTCGCGATGAGCGACGCGAGCCATGGCCAGGTACATACCGACCTCAGAGCACTCGCCCTCAAAGTTGGCGCGCAGGTCGGCAACGATGTCCTCAGAGACACCCTCCATCTTGGCGACGCCCACGACGTGCTCGGCGGCCCACTCGAGCTGGCCCTCCTCCTGCTTCAGGAAACGAGAACCGGGAACGCCGCACTGGGGGCACTTAAAATCCTCGGGCAGCTGGTCGCCGTCGAACTCTTCCACATAACCGCAAACGGGGCAAACAAACTTCATGATTCGATCCTTTCGATCGATGGCGATTGCGCGCTCGTCCGGTCCCGTAAGGGCCCTCTCCGGACGTGCGTCTTGACGAGTTCTATTATCCATAAATGCAACCAAATGTGAAGCCTATTAGGAATGATTTTTAATAAAACAATTTTGAGATATGAAGATGTTGATTGATTAACGATTGGCAGGCCGTCTTTGACCGCCGCTGAGTACAATCGGGCGAGCAAATGTTGACCTATCAACAAATGAAGGAGTTTCCTTTATGCATCTAGCCCGTCGTGCCTGGTGCCGAACATATCAGACGGTTTTTCGCATTGCATTGCCGATCCTGCCCTATACCGAGCCGCGCATTTTAGAGCATGCCGAGGATGTGCCCGCGGTGCTTCAAAAGCGCTCGATCCAGAAGGTCCTTATCGTGACGGATCCCGGCATTGCCCGTCTGGGGCTCACGGCACCGCTCGAGACGGCGCTCGCATGCAGGGGGATTGGCGTTACGGTCTATGCCGAAACGCGTGCAAACCCCACGGTTTCAAACGTGGAAGAAGCGGCGTCCCTGTATCGAGAGAGCGCCTGCCAGGCCATTATCGGCTTTGGCGGTGGCTCGGCCATGGACTGTGCCAAGGGCGTGGGCGCACGCATTGCGCAGCCAAACAAGCCCATCAACAAGATGCGCGGCCTGCTGCGGATTCATCGTCGCCTGCCGCTGCTCATCGCCGTTCCCACTACCGCCGGTACGGGAAGCGAAGTCACGCTTGCGGCGGTAATTACCGATGACGGGACGCACTACAAATACCCCATTAACGACTTTGTGCTCATCCCGCGTTTTGCAGTCCACGACCCCGAGTTTACGTGCGGCTTGCCCGCTTCCATTACGGGGCAGACGGGCATGGACGCCCTGACGCATGCCGTTGAGGCCTTTATCGGGCGAAGCACCACGCCCTATACGCGCAAGATGGCGCGTCAGGCGGTGCTGCTCATCCACGACAATTTGCTCGATGCTTATGAGCGTGGGGACAACATACGGGCGCGCCGCAATATGCTTTTGGCAGCGTATAAAGCGGGTGTTGCCTTTACGCGCTCCTACGTTGGATACGTTCATGCCATCGCGCACAGTCTGGGCGGACGTTATGGGATTCCCCACGGTTTGGCCAACGCCATTATCCTGCCGCACATGCTTCGCGCCTATGGTGAAGCTGCTGCTCCTAAGCTCGCCGATCTCGCCCGCATGGCTGGTATCGCGCCGGCTAACGCACAGGACAACCTGGCGGCCGAGGCCTTTATCGATTGGGTCGACCGCATGAACGAGGCCCTGGGAATCCCCAAATATGTTTTGGGCATTCGCCGCTCTGACATTCCCGAGATGGCGGCGCATGCCGATGCCGAGGCCAATCCGCTATACCCCGTTCCGCTTCTAATGGACCGCTTGGAGCTCGAGCATATGTACGAAGTCGTTGCAGGTGGTATGTTTGAGGGCGAGAATTAGGAGGGTCCATGAACACCGAGGAAATTGCGCGCATCGTCGGCGATCAGCGCGCCTACTTTAAGACGCACGCCACGTTTGATGTCGATGCTCGACGTCGCGCGCTCGTGAGTTTACGCGATGCGGTGCGGGCCCACGAGGCCGATATCGCCCATGCGCTCAAGACCGATTTGGGGAAGTCGCATGACGAGGCCTATATGTGCGAGATCGGCACGTCGCTTTCCGAGATTCGACATCAGATCGCTCACGTGGCTCGGTGGAGTCGTCCGCGCCTGCGTCCGTGCGATCTCGCTAACGCCGTGAGCGTGTGCAAAACGCAAGCCGTGCCCTATGGCGTCACACTCATCATGGCTCCGTGGAACTACCCGTTTTTGCTAACACTCGAGCCGCTCGCCGGCGCCCTTGCCGCGGGCAATACCGTGGTCATCAAGCCGAGTGCCTATGCTCCGGCATCGAGCGCGGTGCTCAAGCAAATCTGTGAAGAGGCATTTGATCCGTGCCTGGTGACGGTTGTCGAGGGCGGGCGCGCCGAAAACGAAGCGCTGCTCGATGAGTGTTGGGACAAGATCTTCTTTACCGGTAGCGTTCCGGTCGGCAAGCTCGTTATGGAGCGCGCGAGCAAAAACCTCACGCCCGTGACGCTTGAGCTGGGCGGCAAGAGCCCCTGCATCGTGGATGCGACGGCAAATTTGAAGGTCGCGGCACGGCGTATCGCCTTTGGCAAATGGCTCAACGTGGGGCAGACCTGCGTGGCGCCCGACTACCTGCTGGTCGATACGCGCGTGCACGACGAGCTGCTGGGCCTCATCAAGGAAGAGGTCCGCCGTATGTTTGGCGAGCATCCGCTCGATAACGAGGATTACGGGCATATCGTCAATGCTAAGCATTTTGCGCGCGTGCGCGGGCTGATCGATCCCGATAAGGTCGTGCTGGGAGGCACGGCGCGCGAGTCGTCGCTCAAGATTGAGCCGACGATCCTAGACGGCGTGACCCCCGATGACGCCGTGATGCAGGAGGAGATCTTCGGTCCCATCTTGCCGGTGCTGACGTTTGAGAGCCTAGACGAGGCCGAAGCGTTTATTACGGATCGTCCGACGCCGCTGGCCCTGTATATCTTTAGTCAGGATCGCGCAGTTCAGCAGCGCTTCGTGCGTTACGTGCCCTTTGGCGGTGGCTGTGTCAACGACACGATCATGCACTTGGCTACGAGCCATATGGGCTTTGGCGGCATGGGCGCGAGCGGTATGGGGCAGTACCATGGACGCGAGAGCTTCGATACGTTTAGCCACAAGAAGAGTATCGTGAACAAGGCAACTTGGCTGGACGTGCCGTTTCGGTATGCGCCCTACGCAAGCTGGAAGCACAAGTTCGTGCGCATGTTTGTGCATTAGAAAAGGGCGCAGGTAATACGAACAAGTGTTCCTATTACCTGCATTTTGCGTTAGACTACTGTTATGGAGCACGGATGGGCCAACTCCCTTTAGAAGGGATTTGGTATGAACGTAAGCGATGTTATTTCGTTATTGGCGTTGTTGATTGCGGCTATCGAACTCGGTCTGTTTATCGGCCGAATGAAATAGCCGCCCCCGCGTAAGCGAAGACGGCCACTTCTCACGATGAAAACGTGTATCGGAGTTGGCAAGACCCGCGGCAACGGGTGCCATCCGTGTTCCTATCTTATCTGCAAGCGTTCTGTCGCGCAAGCGTTGAGGCAAACGATTGAAGGACGCAGGCAGGATGTATTTGTGTCCGCACGGGACCGTAGACTTCTCAATAAGGTTACACACCGGTTTATCCGGCCGTTAGAGGAGCTGCTATGTACGAGCCTTCGCGTGTTCTTCTGTCATTTCACATTGCAGGATTTCAGTATGCCGATGGCGCCTTGGTCTTGGGCGATCTTAAAGCGGGCGATAAGCTGGCGCTGTGTGCCGAGCGCGATAATCCCCATGACCCTGAGGCGGTTGCGATCTATTACGGCAACACCAAGCTTGGCTATGTTCCGGGAAACGAGGTCGGCCCGCTGTCCTTGATGATGTATTACGGCCACGAAGACGTGTTTGAGGCCCGCGTGCAACAGGTTGCCCCCGAGTGCAGCCCGTGGCATCAGGTGCGCGTTGGCCTCTATGTAGTGGATGCTCGCTAATCGGTAAGGGAAGCTGCCATGTTTGACGACGATGACCTGTTCGATTTGACGGATGATCCGTTTGAGTGGGATCTGCTGCTCGACGACGATGATCTGGAACAGGACCGTAAGAAACGGCGGGACAAGAAAACTTAGGGTGACGCTTCGAAAAAGCAAGACAAACGCCGCCGCGGCCTGTTCGGCGGGCTCTTTGGCTAACCGCCGTATCGCTGTGTCTGTATACTTAGCACGAGTTTGACGCGTTGCGAAATGAGGGCATAGACGATGATGTGGTTTACCGCCGACCTGCACCTGGGCGATACGAATATCTTGCACGACATGGATCGGCCGTTTGATTCGGTCGAGGAGATGAACCGCAAGGTCATCGATGCCATCAATGAGTGCGTGGCTGCGGACGACCGCCTCTATATCTTGGGAGACTTTACGTATCGCTTGCCCATGGCGGAGGCGGTGCGCCTGCGCGAGCGTATCGAATGCAAGAATGTGACGCTCATCTGCGGTAACCATGACGGCGACTGGGAAGATCCCGACGCCCCGCAAATTTGGGAAGACGTGCGCGATTACCTGGAGGTTGCTCCCGGCTATGCCAAGGGCCATCGTCTGGTGATGAGCCATTACCCCATGCTCAGCTGGAATGGTAAGGCGCGTGGCGCCATCATGCTACACGGGCATATCCACAGCAGAGGAGACCGCACCAACGCACGCAACCGCGATCGCGAGCGCCCCATTTACCGCTACGATG
>CABRFA010000015.1 GCA_902470065.1 uncultured Collinsella sp. | reverse complement strand
GACGGTCGATGCTTTCCTCGCCAAACAGATGATGCGTAATGAGCGCGGGCATAATGATCCTTTCGATTTCATTCGATGTCACCCATTATGCCCACCGCACGGTCATGCCAAACCTGCGGTGGTAAACGGCGCATCGCATGCTGTATGCGACGACCATTCCCCTTCGCCGCAAAAACAGAATGAAAGCTTAATATCATCCCGCTCGTGCGCCGAAGCAACTGTTTGCCCGTCGATGCGGTAAGGCATTAATGGTCTACTATTTCAATACACGCGTCTTCATGCTGTATCAATGAGAAGATCACGTATATCGCAAAGCAGTTCAAGCAACCCGGCGTCGTTCGGAGGCATCCATGATTACCGTTGCCGACATTTTGGCCTTACCGGCATTCGAGCGGATTGATTTAGTCGCACCCATCGAAGATGCCGGGGAGCACCGCGTCTACAACGTTGGTATCTTAGACTGCCCTCCTTCAATCAACGACTACAGCGCATACATGCCCGGCGAGTTCATTCTCACCAATCTTGGTTTTTGCTATGAAGACCCCGACCTATCCGACGCGTCGCTCATTGCCATGATTGAAAGACGTGTCGCAGCCATTGCCGTTAAACGTGTGTACTCGCCATGTTTTACCGATGCAGTCGCCCAAGCAAGTGTACGCATGGGCGTCCCGGTATATCTCTATTCCGGCGCTTACCATGAGCGCGTCGCATTCGAGTCGCTCAACCTCTTGCAGCGCGATCTCGACGCATCCGACAAAAGCGACGCAGTCGACACGCTCCTATCGGGAAAGCCAAAAGCCCAAGTAAGACAAGAGATCAACAAGTTGGCGGGCCTTACCGGATCGACGATGCGCTGCATTGCCATCTCTGCCGAAAAAGATGATCGCTGCTCACTGTACGCAATTCAAGACACCCTCAACGATTTTCTGGACTCGTTTCGACAGCGACACGAGGATGTCCAAAACGCATGCGCGTTTCGCTACCACGATGCGCTGCTCGTTTTCGTCTCGTATGCCACCGATAAACAGCACGAGGGCGTCTTCTGTGACCTAGAAAATGCCATTCGAGGAGTTGGCGTCAACTACTGCGGCATAGGCGACCTGGTGCCCCTCGGCGAGGCAGATATCTCCATTCGTCAGGCAACAATCCTTCTCAATGAAGCCCATCTGAGCGGAACGCGCAGACTTGAGTGGTCGGATCTGTCCATGGGCGCCTTCTCCTATGCAGCGCAGACCAACCCCATGTTCGAGCGCACCGCGCAAGGTTTTCGCCACCGCATCGAAAGCTACGACACACAAAACTCTACCGAACTGGTCCAAACGGCACGTGCCTTTGTGCACTGCAGCGGCGACATCATCGACACCGCCGATCGCCTACACCAACACCCCAACACCGTCCGATATCGGTTGCGGCGTATTCGAGCACTCCTCGACATGGGCGATTCACACGACCGCGAGCTGCTCGTATTCCTTTCCCTCACTTTCCTCAGCAGATAGTGCGAGTTAACTCGAATCGTCATTTTTCACAAAACAACTCCGAATACGCTCGGACAATTGGCCTTGCAAGCCGCCAATTGCTCACGAATAACAATTCATTTGTAAAAAATAACAAATAGACCCCCGGAAGGCTTTGAGTTGGTACCAAACACACGGCATCTGGGTGCTCCTAGACTTTGAGTCATGGTTTCGGCGTGCCGCTGCACCGGCGCCCGACTACAGGTATCGATGCCCCATCCGGGGCGAACGAAACGCCTGACCTGTCTGGAGGGGCCCACGTGCGGGGCGTCCGTCGGGGGTAGGCAAGAACCGACGAAAGGAAACATGACTATGACTGATTCGGTTTTCCAGGGTCGCCACCTGCTCTCCACGAGGGACTACACCAGGGACGAGCTCATGTGGCTCATCGGCTTCGCCGAGCACCTCAAGGACCTCAAGAAGCAGAACGTCCCGCACCGCTACCTCGAGGGCAAGAACGTCGCGCTGCTCTTCGAGAAGACCTCCACCCGCACCCGCGCAGCCTTCACCACCGCCTGCATCGACCTGGGCGCCCACCCCGAGTACCTGGGCAAGGGCGACATCCAGCTGGGCAAGAAGGAGACGGTCCTCGACACCGCCAAGGTGCTCGGCTCCATGTTCGACGCCATCGAGTTCCGCGGCTTCAAGCAGGAGCACGTCGAGCAGCTCGCCGAGCACTCCGGCGTGCCCGTCTGGAACGGCCTCACTGACCGCGAGCACCCCACGCAGATGCTCGCCGACTTCATGACCATCAAGGAGCACTTCGGCAGGCTCGAGGGCCTCACGCTCGCCTACTGCGGCCAGGGTCGCAACAACGTCCAGAACTCCCTGATGATCACCTCCGCCATCCTCGGTGTGAACTACGTCAACGCCACCCCCAAGGAGCTCGAGCCCGACCCCGAGATCGTCGCCCTCGCGCAGAAGTTCGCCGCCGAGTCCGGCGCGACCATCCGCGTCACCAACGACCCCGTGGACGCCGTCCGCGGCGCCGACGCCGTCTACACCAACGTCTGGGCGGCCATGGGCGAGGAGTCCCAGTTCGCCGAGCGCGTCCGCCTGATGTCCCCGTTCCAGGTCAACGCCGAGCTCGTCTCCCACATCGAGAACCCCGACTGGATCTTCCTGCACTGCCTCCCGGCCTTCCACAACGCCGAGACCGAGTACGCCGCCAAGATCAAGGAGGAGCACGGCATCGAGGCCATGGAGTGCACCGACGACGTGATCTACAGCGAGCACTCCCGCTGCTTCGAGGAGGCCGAGAACCGCATGCACACCATCAAGGCCATCATGGCCGCGACCCTCGGCAACCTCTACATCCCGCGCGTCTAACCGCGCCACGGACCGACCGCACGCCGCGGCCCGCCCCTCCGGGCCGCGGCGCCTCACGTAAGGAAATACACCATGGCTGAAGAAATCAAGGAAAAGCCGGCGAGGAAGAAATTCCAGATGCCGAACACCTATGTGATCCTGTTCGCCGTCATCGCCTTCATCGCCCTCCTGACCTGGTTCGTCCCCGGCGGAGCCTACGAGCTCTCCGAGGGCGGCGACGCCATCGCCGGCACCTACCACGTGGTCGAGAGCAACCCCCAGGGCCTCTGGGACATCTTCATGGCCCCCATCACCGGCATGCTCGGCGGTGGCACGGTCTCCGGCGCCATTTCGATCTCCCTCACCATCATGCTGTTCGGCAGCTTACTCGAGATGATGGATCGCACCTGCGCGCTCAAGACGGCCATCAAGCGCATCACTATCGCCAATCAGAACAACATGCATGCGCTGATCGCCATCCTCGTTATCCTGATGGCGTTCTTCGGTACGCTCGAAGGCGCCTATGAGGAAGGCATCGTCTACTTCCTGATGTTCGTGCCCGTCATCCTGGCCCTCGGCCTCGATACGGTCACCGCGATCATGATCGTCGTCCTCGGCACCCAGATCGGCTGCCTCTCGTCGATCATTAACCCGTTCTCCACGGGCATCGCATCGGGTATCGCCGGCATCTCCCCTGGCGAGGGCATGATTCCCCGCATCGCGATGTTCGTCATCTTCACCGGCCTCGTCATCCTCCTGATCTGCCGCTACGCCGACAAGATCAAGGCGCATCCCGAGAAGTCCGTCCAGTTCTTCCGGCGCGAGCAGGACCTCAAGGAGTTCCCCGCCGCCGACGACGAGGACCTCACCCTCACCGGTCGCCAGAAGGGCGCGCTCGCACTGTTCGTACTTACCTTCGTCTTTATGATCGTCGGTCTGACCCCCTGGACCTCCCTCAACCCCGAGTGGACGTTCTTCGAGGACTTCGTCGCATGGGTCGCCGCAACCCCGGGCCTGCGCAACGTCCTGGGCACCGACATCACCGCCTTCGGAAACTGGTATTTCCCCGAGCTCTCGATGATCACCCTGATCATGGTCATCCTCATCGGCGTAGTCATGCACTATGATGCCGACACTATCATCGATACGATTCTCAAGGGCGCCTCCGGCCTGGTCTCCACCGCCTTCGTCGTGCCGCTGGCACGCGGCATCCAGGTCGTCATGGACAACGGCCAGATCACCCCGTCCATCCTCAACATGTGCGAGAACGCGCTGGCCTCCCTGCCGCCCTTCGCCTTCGTCGTCGTCGCCCTGGTCTGCTACTTCCTCATCGCCTGCCTGATCCCCAGCTCCACCGGCCTCGCCGCCGCCACCATGGGCATCATGGGCACGCTGTCCACCTTCGCCGGCGTCGACGTCTACATCATGGTCATCATCTACCTCATGGCGCTCGGCCTGGCCAAGATGATCACCCCGTGCTCCATCGTCGTCATGACGTGCACGGCCGCGGCGCACATGAGCTACGGCGACTGGGTCAAGAAGATCGCCCCCATCGTCGCCGTCCTGTTCGCCGCCTGCTGCGCCTTCCTCTGCGTCCTCGTGATGCTCTAGGTCTAGGCGCTACTCCCCCGCGGGAATCCTCGCGCGGCGGGCAAGCCCCTCCGTTTTTCCCGCCGCGCGCATTCCACCTAAGGTATGTAGGTCTTAAAGAAAGGAACCTGCCATGTCTGAAGAGAAAATCTACGTCTCCAACGCCACCAATCCGCTCAAAAAGGTCATGATGTGCTCGCCGAAGTACTACACCTTCAACGGCATCAACGTCATCACCTCCGAATGGATGAAGAAGGGCGATACCGAACAGAACGACATCATGGTCAAGGAATGGCAGATGCTCGTTGACGCCTACAAGGATAACGGCATCGAGGTCGTCGAGGTCGAGGCCAACCCCAAGTACGAGGTCATGACCTTTGCCCGCGACTATGGTTGCATGATCAAGGAAGGCGCCGTCATGGGCCACTTCCGTCATCCGGTCCGCCAGATCGAGGCCCAGTCCTATGAGGCAAAGCTTAAGGAGATGGGTGTCCCCATCGTCGCCCGCGTTAACGCAGGTTGCATGGAGGGCGGCGACTTCTGGATGATCGATGAGCATACGCTCGCCTGGGGCATGGTCGATCGTACCGATGAACAGGGAGTCGCCAGCCTCCGCCATCAGCTCGAGAAGTTTGGCTATACCGTCGTCGGCGTTCCCTGCCCGCCCGACAACCTGCACCTTGACATGATCTTTAACATCGTCGCTCCCCAAGTTGCGCTCGCTTGCATTGACCAGCTGCCCTATAACTTCCTGCAGATGCTCAAGCGCCGCGGCTTCGAGCTCATCCCCGTCGCCAGTGAGGATATGTACAAGCACGGCTGCAACGTCCAGTGCATCGGCAACAACAAGGTCGTTGCCATCGAGAAGAACAAGCACATCAACGACAAGATGCGCGCTCTGGGCATCGAGGTCATCGACGTGCCGCTCGACCAGATCCTGCACGCCGGCGGCGGCCCGCACTGCCTGACCCAGCCGATCGAGCGTCCGTAGTCCGAACGTTTCGCCTGGACAGTATTTGTCCGAGCCTCTCATGGGGCGCCGCTCCGCTGGATTCCGGCGCTGCGGCGCCCCTTTTTACCCACAAGCCCCTCAAAGGGGAAAGGAAGCACCCATGAAGATCTTGATCAGCGATTATGCCGAGAGCATGATGCCCCAGCACGACCTCGAAACCGAGACCCTCAAATCTCATCTGGGTGAGGATATCGATGTTGAGGTTTACGCGTATACCGATGAGGCACGCGAGGAGTTCTACGAGCATCTTGCCGATGCCGACGCTCTGCTCACTGCCTTCATCAAGGTGGACAAGGAAGCGTTCGAGCACGCTCCCAACCTCAAGGTCATCGCCATCAACGCCACCGGCTATGACAACGTAGACATGGACGAGGCAACTGCGCGCGGCGTGGGCGTCTGCCCCGTCGGCGAATACTGCACCTGGGATGTCTCCGAAAGCGCCATCGCCTATATGTACGCGCTCAACAAGAACTTCAAGTTCTACATCGGTCAGATTGAGCAGGAGCACCGTTGGGATTACGCCGCGGCTCCCGAGGTGCCTCGTCTTGAAGACCAGACCCTCGGCATCTTTGGTTTTGGCAAAATCGGCAAGTGCACCGCCCGTAAAGCCAAGGGCCTTGTCAAGCGCATCATCTCCAACGACCCCTTTATCGACCAGAACCTTTTTGGGCAAAACGGTGTCGAGCAGGCCGAGATCGACGAGGTTTTGGCCGAGGCCGACATCATTATCAATCATATGAATCTTAACGAGACGAACTATCATTACTTTGACGCCGAGAAGTTCGCCAAGATGAAGAAAAAGCCCATCGTCATTAACCTGGGCCGTGGCCTCTGCATGGACGAACCCGCTCTTATCGAAGCTCTCGATTCTGGCCAGATTCGCGCGTTTGGCGCCGATGTTCTGTATGACGAGACGCCCGACCTGGCAAACCACCCGCTCGTTGGCCGCGACAACGTGATTATCACGCCGCACTCTGCGTTCTATTCGTCTTCGTCGCTACGCGACCTCATGATCTTCCCGTGCAACAACATCGGACACTTCCTCAAGGGCGAAAAGGACCAGCTCTTCAAGTTGGTTAACGACGTTCCTGTCGTAAACGTGTTGTAGGAGCTTAAACTGCTTCCAGAACACGTGGCTCAACGGGATGAAGGCCTATTCTTCATCCCGTTTTATTGCTCCCCCTATCGTCTAAGCGACGTGCAGTCGCCGCGAACCAAAACAGCAGGGGCCACCAGACCAACAGAAAAGGGATCACTAGGGACCAGTCCTTAAAAATACCCGCATCTATATGCGACAACGTATATCACATTGTACGTTTACCGATAGGTCGGCTCGTTTGCGGAATACATGCCACCATAGATGTCCTCACATACTCACCGGATGGTATTATTGATATGTGATGCACGCTTTATTAAACGCATTACTTCCCCGACTTGAAGGGTGCAGCTTTCAAGTCGACAACAGAGTCAAGACCTTATTGATTAACGAGAGCCCCGTCTCCCATGGCGGAGGCAGGGCTTTCCGTGAAGGAGCTTTGTATGTCGGATAAGGCTGCCGCATCTGGCAAAGAACGTAAGCCACGCCAGATGCCCTCATCTTTTACCATTCTCTTTGGCTGCCTGTTGCTCGTGGCCATCGCCTCGTGGGTCGTCTCGTCATTTAGCCCTGACGTGCAGGCCGCAACGCTTGGCAACTTTATGGCTTCTCCCTTCTTGGGCTTTGAGAGCGCCATGCAGGTCTGCGTGTTCATTCTTGTGCTTGGCGGTTTCCTGGGCGTAGTCCAAAAAACGGGCGCGCTCGACACCGGCATCGCCGTGCTCGTCCGTAAACTAGGCGGTAATGATCTATTGCTCGTTCCTGTTCTCATGCTCGCCTTTGGCATCTGCGGATCCACGTACGGCATGCTCGAGGAATCCGTCCCCTTCTACCTGCTCCTGGCATCGGTCACGTTTGCCATGGGTTGGGATCCGCTCGTTGGATGCATGGTAGTTCTCATGGGCTGCGGCCTTGGCGTTTTGGGATCGACGGTCAACCCGTTTTCGACCGGACTCGCGCTTGATGCTCTCAAGGCAGCCGGCATCCCCTATGACCAGGGACTCATGATCGGCATCGGTCTGGTTATGTTCGCCATCGCCGAGATTTCGGGCATCATTTTTGTCATGCGGTATGCCAAGCGCGTCCGCACCGACCGCGCCGCCTCATCGCTCACCCCCGAGGAATGGGAGACCGCCGAGCGTCTCTACGGCGACAAGGACGGCGATTCCGCCGAGGACGCGCACGTCGAGCTTTCCAAAATTCAAAAGCGCGTCCTTGTTCTCTTCGCCCTCACGTTTGTCGTCATGATCATCGGCTTTATTCCGTGGCAGACATTCGGAGTTGGCCTATTTGATATCGGCGCCAAGGGCGATGACCTCAGCACCGCATGGAGCGCACTTTTGACTGGCCTGCCACTTGGTCAGTGGTACTTTACCGAATGCGGCATCTGGTTCTTCACCATGACAATTATTATCGGCAAGGTTGCCGGTATGCAGGAGAAAGAACTCGTCGACACCATCCTGCACGGCTGCGCCGACCTTGTTTCTGTCGCGCTCGTCGTCGCCGTCGCCCGCGGCGTCTCCGTGCTCATGTCCATCACCGGACTCGATGTGTGGATCCTCACCAACGCCGCCAACGCGCTCGCCGGCGTATCCGCCACAGTCTTTGCCCCGCTCTCCTATGCGCTCTACTTTGCCCTGTCTTTCCTCATCCCCTCGAGTACGGGCATGGCAACCGTCTCGATGCCTATCATGGGACCGTTGGCGGCATCCTTAGGCTTTGCCCCCGAAGCCATGGTCGCAATCTACCTCGCCACACACGGCGTTGTAGCGATGATCACTCCCACATGCGGGTCCATCATGGCTGGCCTCGAGCTTGCCCAGGTAAGCTACGCGACCTACATCAAGACGGCCGCCAAATACATGGTCCTGCTTACCGTGATTACCGTTTCGTTTGTCACCGTGCTGATGCTCGTTTTGTAATCGGCGGGCGCACCACAAATCACATCTTTTGAAAGGGGCCCAAAGAGCCCCTTTCTCTTAGCTCGAGGAGGGTGTCGCTTTATAGCGCCAAACTCGCCCCCGTTCGTGCCGTTTACCGAGCTTTTGGCGCGCGCACGCATTTGTTGTACATCTTTTTTGTAGGATAGACGGGTTATACATGAGGCAAGGCGGTTTAAATGGCATATGGTTTTAACGACGGCGATCAACGGCGACAGAGCGTTCGCCTTGCCGGTCGCGCTACGCCGACGCCCGGAAGCTCGTCTTCTTCCACCGCCGCCAGCCCGCAGTATCCAAGCAGCTCGCAACGGCAGCCCCGCCCTACGCCTCGGCAAAACACCAGCGGTTCTGAGACTCGAGGGCAGGCTAGTACCGCTGCGACTCGCAGACGCGACGGTGCCGTCGCTTCGAGCAGATCCAACGCTAAAACCGAACGGCGCAGTCGCAGTACCGATCAACGCCAAAGCACGCGCTCTTTCACGGGCACGCGCCAGCGCCAGACCGATGTGCCGCAACTGCGTCGCAACGGTCGCCCCCAGCCCGGCATCTTTGTCCGCCGTTCTTTTTCGCGCCCGCAGAACGGACGCAGCGGCCTGAGCTCTCGCCCGGCATCTCGAGCCGGCTCCGGCGCTCCCGCTCTACCCTTCCGCCGCGCACGCATCGCGCTTTGCTCCATCGTCGCGTGCCTGCTCTTTTTAGTTTTAGGCTCGTGTATCTCCCACGGATCAGCCGGTCTCGAGCCCACCGCCGAGGACAAGCTGCTCAAGGCCCCCGTCGCGCCCGGTTATTCTTTCGCCTTTTCGACCCCGCGCTCGCAATGGCAAGCCGGCACGATGCCCCATATCTATCAGATCGACCCTGCATGGTCGGAGCTGCCTTACGCCGGCGGTACCATCCGCCAAAATGCTTGCGGGCCTACGTGCCTCACCATGGTCTATATCTTTAAGACGGGACGCACCGATATGACTCCCGTCGATATGTGCGCGCTTTCCGAGGCAGGCAATTACGCCCCCACCGGTGCAACCGAATGGTCGTTTATGACGAGCGGTGCGTGGCAGTTGGGACTTAACGGAACGGAGCTTCATAACGATCGCGACTCGATGACTCAGGCGCTGCGTTCGGGAGCGCCCGTCATCGCCGCCGTTCGGCCGGGCACCTTTACCAACGTGGGCCACTACATTGTGCTTTACGGTATTGACGACACCGACCAGATTGGCGTCTACGACCCCAACTCGGCCAGCCGCAGCGCCCGCCGCTGGGGCGTCGTAGAGGTCCTCAACGAAGTCGAAGCCATGTGGGCCTACTACTAGTCATTGGGCACTCATTGGGGACAGACTTAAATGAGTGGTCGTCGGGGACAGTCTTACGGACGCCGGCCGAGAGCAAACGAAAAGGGCCATCCCGAACTGCTTGGAACTGCCAGCACGGAAAGCGCATCCTGCTTTGGGGCCCAATAGCGGGATGCGCTTTCCGTTAGCGGCCCGTTTGGGAAACTAGGGACCGCTTTTCGACAAAAATCCGGGATGCATTTTCCGATTGAGGGCCTCAAGGGAAACCGCACCCCATGTTGGACGCTCATTCTGGGATGTGCTTTCCGCAGTTGATCGATGCGGCCTTTAAGGACTGTCCCAAGCTGCCGGCAGGAAAGGAACGTCCCCAAGTGCCGGGTTTCCGCAGCCTGCAATGCTCCTCATGAACAGCCGCCTCAATAACAAAAGCCCCTGCGGCCGAAGCGGACCGCGGGGGCAACAGACCTGCAAGAGTTAACTCAAGTCCTCGCCATTTGATGCAATGACCTTTTGGTACCAGCAGAAGCTGTCCTTTCGGTAGCGATCGAACGTGCCTTTGCCCGTATCATCGGCATCAACATAAACAAAGCCATAGCGCTTCTTCATCTGCCCCGTCGAGGCCGACACCAAATCGATACAGCCCCACGGCGTGTATCCCATCAGGTCAACACCGTCCTCGACAATTGCATCGCGCAGCGCAAGAATATGCCTTCGCAGGTAATCAATATGATACGCATCGTGGACTTTGCCGTCTTCCAGCGCATCGAGTCCGCCCACACCGTTCTCGGCGATAAAGAGCGGAAGATGGTAACGATCGTGGTAGCCGGCAAGCGTCACGCGCAAACCCAGCGCATCGATCTGCCACTTCCAGGCAGTCTCTTTATCCTTGAGGTACGGATTGCGCAACGTCGGGAACACGTTGCCCTCCGCCTTCTCGGCGATCACCTGATCATCGGCGCACACCAAGCGCGAGCAATAGTACGAGAACGAGATGAAGTCGACCGTATGCTCTGCCAGATACTCCGTATCGCCCGGCTCAAAGGGCACGTGAACACCCTCTTTCTCGAGTGCACGCAGCTTCCAAGCAGGATAGGCGCCCGCAGCCATCACGTCTGTGTAGAAGTAGCGGCCGCGGTCCTCCTCATACGCAAGCCATACGTCCTCGGGCGCACAACGGTACGGATAGGTCGCACCGGCAGCGACCATGCAACCCACCTTGTTTGCGGGATCGATCTTGTGCAGAATCTCGACAGCGCGAGCGCTCGCCATAAACATATGGTGCGAGAACGCCGCGGTCACGGCTGCACGGTCACGCTCATCCTCGAGCGTGACACCCGCGTTGAGATAGGACAGCGCCACGCTGTTGATCTCGTTGAACGTAAGCCAATAACGCACGAGGCCCTGGTACGCGCGTCCGACGGTCTCGACGTAGTGCGCATACCGCTCGATCATCTCTCGGCTTTGCCAGCCACCATAGCGCTCGACCAGAGCCAACGGATAGTCGTAGTGCGACAGCGTCACAAGCGGCTCGATTCCATGCTCGCGCAGCGCCTCGAATACCTGACGGTAAAACTCCAAGCCCTCGCCGTTGGGCTCGGTCTCCATCCCTGTGGGAAAAATACGGCTCCAGCAAATTGAAAGACGCAGGCACTTAAAGCCCATCTCGGCAAAGAGCTCGACATCCTCGTGCCAATGATGGAAGAAGTCGTTGCCCCAGCGGCATGGATACAGCCTGTCCGGATCATCCACGGGCTTTTGCCTGCCAAACATTACATCCCAGCGGTCGGAACCCAGTGGGATCAGGTCGGAGTGCGACATGCCGCGGCCGCCCTCGTTCCAGCCCCCTTCGGCCTGGTTGGCGGCGAGGGCACCACCCCACAAAAAGCCCTCGGGCATACCGGCGGCAGACGTTCTGTCAAAGTAACTCATGCTACTCAGCATCCTCGGCAGAAGCTGCCGCGGCGTTCTCCTGCTCCTGAGCCAGGAGCTGGTTATCGTACACCTTAAAGAACGGGTACCAGACCACAGCCATGACCACGATCAAAACGATCGTAAACACCCAGATGCGCGGGTCGAGGCACTGGACAAAGCCCTGAACGAAGATGGGGAACGTGCCGCTCACCAAGATGTAGAAGTTAGAGACAAGACCCAGTGAGACCGCACCCCAATACAGCAGGGCCGAGATCATGCCGCCTAGCACAAACGGAATCATGAGGATCGGGTTGAAGATGATGGGCGCGCCGAAGATCGCGGGCTCGGAGATACGGAAGAAGCTCGGCACGATCGATGCCCTGCCAAATGCCTTGAGCTGCTGCGACTTTGCCCTAAACGCGCAGAGCGCCACAAAAGAGAACGTATTACCCGTGCCGCCGATGAGGTTGATGGCCAACGACATGAGCGCCGGGTGGAACTCAAGCGGCTGCCCGGCAGCATAGAGCGAGGCGTTGGCGGCAAAGGCGGCAAGCGTGACCGGGGCGGTGATGGGCATTACGATCATGTTGCCGTGGACGCCAAAGCACCAAAACAGCAGCGTCATGAAGCAGATAAGCAGTGCGCCGGGCACAGAGTCAACTGCGACGGAAAGCGGGGCAGCGAGCAGCTTCTCGATAACCGAGGGGATGGACAGCGCGGGATCGATCATCTGGATCAGCAGGTTGCCGCCAAAGAAGATGAGGATGTTGGCGAGCATAGGTACGATGGCGCCAAAGGTTTCGGACAAAAACGGCGGCACGCCATCGGGCATCTTGATGGTGATGCCCTTGGTCTGGCAGAAGCGCGTGACCTCGACGGAGACCAAGGCAACGATGATGGCGGTAAACAGGCCCTGCGCACCCAGATAGGTGCAGGGGACCGCCTGGAGCACGGACTCGTCAGCAAGCTGGTAGTAGGACGACGGCGCCGCGGCGATCAGGAACATCACCAGCGAGGTCATACCGGCGTTAAGCTTGGGCATCTTGTAGGTGCCCGCCAGGTTATAGGCGATTGCGAACGTCACGATCACCGACAGTATGCCCATCGTCATGTTGAAGGGAATGAGCAGCGTGAGCTTATTGGCCGTGGCAAAATCGAGCCAAGGGCCAAAGACGGACCAGAACCCGCCCTGCGCCACCAGGTCGGCCGTGACCGGCGGGTTGGCGAGGATCATAAAGACGGCAGATACCAAGATGAAGCTGATCGCGCTCATAAAGCCCTTTTGCATGGAGGCAAAGTGGCGCTCGGTTCCGCAGAAATTGGCGATAGGGGTCAGTTTTTCCTGAAGCAGGGTCATGAACTTCTCCATGGTTGCCTCCTAACCCAACAGCGACTGGGCGAGTGCCAGCACGTTGGCGGCGTTGCCCATGCCGTAGTCCTGTGCGGGGATGACCGCGGTCGGCTTACCGCTCCCCTGCTTGACGGTGTTGAGCTGGTAGGACACCTGCGGCCCCAAGAGCAGCACGTCATAATTGGCGCACGTCTCCTGATACTCGCCGATACCCACCGCATCGATATCGAGCTCGATGCCGTTTTGCTCCGCATATTTCTCGAGTTTCTTCATCAGAATGCTTGTAGACAGACCAGCTGCGCAAACAAGAAGGATCTTCATAAGGGATTCCCTTCGCATTGATTGGTTGGATAGTCACCGCACGCCGCTAGGCGTTCTTGGTTGCAGTGCGCTCATACAGGCAGATCAGCTCCTGCACGAGCTCCTGAGCAAGCATGGAGCACATGAGGTGGTCCTGAGCATGGACCAGCAACACATCCACCGACAGATGCTCGCCCGCTGCCTCAGTCGAAAGCAGCTGCGTTTGGATGTGGTGAGCCTTGATTCCCGCATCCTTTGACTGCTTCATGAGTTTGGCGGCGGCGTCAAAATCCCCCGCCTTTGCCTTTTCAAGGGCTTCGAAGGCAAGGCTGCGTGCCTCTCCCGCTGCAGCGACCAGCTGAAACGAAACCATCTCGGTTCCCTGATCGTCCATAACGGTCTCCTCTCCCGTGATGTTTGGTTTGTACTTGAATATTCGAAACGCCTATCTCCCGCCCGCAATCCTCGAGGTTTATTGCAGGTAGACTGACAGGGTCATCGACAAAAGAAGTCTTAAGCCGTATGCGCTTGCACAAGCGCCATCAGCTCATGCCAGGACCGGCGCTCGCGTAGGCGCTCGACCCCCTGGCGGTCCATAAAGATCTCGGCGAGCAGTGAGCTCAAGATCCGCGCCTCATCGCCGCCCGACCGGGCAAACGACACCATAAAGACGATATCGACCTCATGGCCGTATTCGTCCCAAAGAATGGGATGTTCGAGCAGGCCTACGGTAACAAAGGCCTCGGCGCTCAAGGGATGCATCCCATGGGGCATGGCTACCCCATTGCCAAACGAGGTGGCGCTCGCGCTCTCGCGCTCGGCGACCTCTTGGGCAAACTGGGCATCGACACGGCCGCTCTCGACGGCGCGCTCGGAGAGATATCGGAGAACGGCCTGCTTCGACGGCGCCTCAACGCGGTTGAAGAACAGGGCACGGCTAAAGAAAGAGCTCACGGAGTCCGATTGCGCAGTGTCGTCGCTCAGCACCTTGCGGATAGCGTTGACATCGCTCGTCTCCAAGAAGAAATCGGCCTCGCGGACGGGCACGGGCAACTTGACGTTGAGCGGCACCGTTGTGAACACGTAGTCGATATGCGAAAAATCGAACGTTCCCACGCGGGCGACATCGCATGTCTCAATCGAATCGATATACATGCCAAACTGCTTGCGGTACTGGTGCTCGAGCATACGGGCGCTTCCCGCTCCCGAGGCGCACACGATCAGGATGCGTTTGCGACGCGGCTGGTCGGCTTGCTGCTCGAGGGCCAGGGCAAATGCCATGGCGATGTAGCCGAGCTCTTCATCAGAGGGCTGGCTGCCAAAATGACGCTCGAGTACCTGCGAGGTGCCAGCTGCCATCGAATAGGCCAACGGAAACCTCGTCTTGATATCGGACAGCATGGGGTTATCCATATGCATGTGATATTCAAGGCGATAGCCCAGAGGGCCGATATGCCGAGCAAGGTTCATGCGAAGTTCAAGATCGCCGCTAAAGTCAAACCTAAACTCATCGTTGACCGCACGTACCATCTCGGAAGCAATCTCCCACATCTCGTCCGAGATAACGGCAGAGCCCTTCTCGGGCACGCCCGTGCCCCTGCCGAGCAAATGGATTGCGATAAAGGCAACCTCTTCTCGGGGCATGCTCACGCCCAGGGCATCCTTGATGTTTGCGGCAATCTGGAAAGCCGCGGCGTATTCGCGCGTTCCCTCCAGTTTTTGAACGTCCGATTCTGCAGCTGGGACATAGCAGCCCTGCTCGATGCGGCCAAGAGCAATGTAAAGATGCATGATGAGATTGCGGGATGCCAGCGAGCTCACCGTGACGGGCGAGGCCGTCAGAGCATCGTCCACACATGCGGCGATGGCCCGCAGGCGCTCGGCGAGCTTTGCATCGTCGGTGTCGGGCAACACGGGCCTCACCAGCGAGGCCAGGCACAGGCGCCGCTGCGACTCCCCGCCCGCAACGCGGATTCCGTAGCGTGGGCGCTTTTCGAGCGTTAAGTCAAATTGGGCGAGTTTCTGCTCTACCAGACGCATGTCATTGGACAGAGTTCGCGCCGAAACGTAGAGTAAATCCGCATACTCCTCAATCGTCACCCACTGGGACCGCATGAGGAGGTCGTTAAGAAGGAAGGACACACGGCCGTCGCGCGTATCAGGAATGCCCGGATGGGCCAGAGCCGCACCGTCTAGCAAGCGAGCAAGCTCATCTGCACGTGCAACATCGATACGATACTGCCCCTTGCTGCCAACGATGCGTGCAACCCCTGCAAGGTTGTCGTTTGCGCGATGGATATAGTTTCTCACGGCGCGCTCGCTTACCTCGAGACGCTTGGCAAGTACCGCGACAGCGACAGGCTGAGCGTCCTCGATCATATTTACAAGCTGCTTGACGCGAGCATCCATGTCCTCCTCCTTTCCCTGCGTCTAGTCTAACGCGGTAAAGAATGACACTCCACGTCGCGCTCGTTCCGCCAACTCGGAACAGGTTGCGGGGAGTCCAGCTGAGCTATGGAGGGCCTGGGGAGAGGGCCCGAAGGCAATGCGTCGGTGTGGGATGCGCCTTCCCAGCCATTGGGCAGTCATTGGGGACAGACTTAAATGAGTAGTCGTTGGGAACGTTCTTGTTTGGCTAGTCGTTTAAGAACGTCCCCAATGACTATTAAGGACTGTCCCAAGCTGCCGGCAGGAAAGGACCGTCCCCAAGTGCCGGGTTTGTCCCCAATGACTAGGTGAATAGCAAAAGCCCCGCAGTCGGAGCGGACCGCGGGGCTCATGAAGAGAGGCTAGTTTGTGGGCGCTTTGCCTGGCGCCCACGGGAGAGGCAACGGAGTAGGGGCTACTCGTGGATGCGGGTACCGGAGAGGCCGGCCATGGTCTCGGCGGCCTTGTCCAGGGCGCCGATGATGCAGGTGCGGCCCTTGCGGGAGCGGGCGAACTTGATGGCGGCGCGGACCTTGGGCTCCATGGAACCCTTGCCGAACTGACCCTCGTCGGCCAGGCGCTCGGCCTCGTCGGCGGTGAGGTCCTCGAGCTCCTCCTGGTTGGGCTTGCCAAAGTTGATGGCGACGTGCTCGACGGCGGTCAGCAGGAACAGGACGTCGGCGTCGCAGTCCTCGGCCAGCAGCTCGCCGCCCAGGTCCTTGTCGATGACGGCGGGAACGCCCTTGTAGCAGCCCTTGTTCTCGTAGTCGCGGACGACGGGGATGCCGCCGCCACCGCAGGCGATGACGATGAACTCGTTGTCGAGCAGGTTGAGGATGGAGTCGGCCTCGACGATCTTCTTGGGATCGGGGGAGGCGACGACGCGACGCCAGCCGCGGCCGGAATCCTCGACGAAGACCTTGGAGGGATCCTCGGCCATGAACTCCTTGGCCTGCTCCTCGGTGTAGAAGGGGCCGATCGGCTTGGTCGGGTTCTTGAACGCGGGATCGTCGGGATCGCACTCGATCTGGGTGACGACGGTGGCGGCGTGCCAACGCTTGTAGCGCTTGTGCATCTCGCGGCCGATGCCCTGCTGCAGGTGATAGCCGATGTAGCCCTGGGACATGGCGCCGCACTCGGGCAGCGGCATCTCGGGGGTGCCGATGGCGTCGTGGGCGGCGGCGAAGGCGTTCTGGATCATGCCGACCTGCGGGCCGTTGCCGTGGGTGATGATGATCTCGTTGCCCTGCTCGATGAGACCGAGGAGAGCGTGGGCGGTGTTGCTCACGGCCTCAATCTGCTCGACGGGGTTGTTGCCGAGGGCGTTGCCGCCAAGGGCGACGACAATACGATCGGGCTTGCCAAGAGGCTTAGACATTGCTGGAATCCTTTCTGTAAAAGGCCTACAACCCATTAATAACCCGCGTCCGTGCGATACGCGAGTTTATTAGGGTTTATATTCTCTTTATCGCTCATTTTATTCATTTTGAAAATACCTAAGCGGCGAACGGTCGATTTTACCCGCTCAGCGTAAAGAAGCCCAGTTCAGGTATATCTACGCCATTTACGTGCAACTTTATTTAAATAGAGCAGGGATTAGACCAGATTATGCAAACTATATCTTTGCTAAACACAAAACGGACAGCGCAATATCTTACTCGCACTATACGCGATTCTATACATTAATTTGACGAGTATGCATCCCTGCAAAAACATGGGGCTTTTCATCCAACATAAGGGATAGCCGATCGCGCTTCACCCCGCGGCAAGCGACTGCGAGTTCGCAGTATGGAACTTTACCGTCGGCTTCTGCATGAACGCTGCCGACGCCCTTTCGCTCCTGCGCGCCCAAGCAGCCGAGAACGCTAACGGCGCCACTGCCAACCTGGCCACCCTCAACAACGGCGCCGCCAGCCTTTTCGCAAAGTACCGTGCTGGCTCGCTGGCTTTGAGGCCTAAGCGAGCTTTGCTATTTGCCAATTTTTGTATGATTTGGGTCAAATCTATTTGCCAATTTTTGTATGATTAGGGTCAAATCTATTTGCCAATTTTTGTATGATTAGGGTCAAATCTATTTGCCAATTTTTGTCATTGAGGAGTTTTAATGCTACGCCGTAAGGTCACTGACAGGCTTTTGAGCTGGAAGAACAAATCCAATAAAGCGTTGCTTGTTACTGGCGCGCGTCAGATTGGCAAGAGCTATGCAATTCGCGCGTTTGGAAAGAGCAACTACGCTTCGTATTATGAGGTCAATCTGCTACTCGATGCCGAGGCAAGAGACGTACTTGTTGGCGCTAAGAACTCCATTGACTTCATCAACCGTGTGGCCCTTCTTGCGGATGCACCGCTTGTTGAAGGAGACACGCTTATCTTCGTCGATGAGATTCAGGAGTATCCGCAGATCGTTACACTTATGAAGGCGCTGGTCGAGGACGGACGCTTTAGCTATGTCTTCTCGGGGTCTATGCTTGGGACTGAGTTTAAGGGGATCTCTTCTTTTCCGGTGGGGTATGTCGAGCACATTGTTATGCGACCGATGGATTTTGAAGAGTTCTGTTGGGCAAACAGCATCAGCGAGAATGTGCTTGCAGACATTCGCAGCTGCCTTGTCGAGAGACGTCCCGTCGAAAACTATATTCATGAGGCGATGCTCAAAAACTTTAGAGCCTATATCGTTTGCGGCGGCATGCCAGAGGTCGTTCAGAACTATATCGATTCGGGCTATTCGCTCGTGAGAACGCGTGAGCTTCAAATTCAGCTAGTCGATCAGTACAAAAGCGATATCTCTAAATATGCATCGACTCGAGCGTTTAACGTTCGCTCCATTTTCGAGCAAATTCCCGTTCAGCTTGAGGCGGAGTCCCATCGCTTTATCGTCTCGTCTCTAGGCGAGGGAGCTCGTCTTCAAAAATACGAGCAGGATTTCCTATGGCTGGTGAACGCAGGCGTTGGATTGATGGTCCCCCAGGTGACGGAGGCCCGGAGTCCTCTTAAGAGGACAGAGAAGGCAGCCGCCTTCAAACTATACGAGTCCGATACAGGAATGCTCGCATCGCGATATCCCGGTAGCACGGCACGCGCTGTATATCTAGATATGAAAACCCCCAACCTCGGCGGTCTCTATGAAAACGTGGTCGCGCAGGAGCTTGTTGCCCTCGGAGCAGATACGTGGTACTACCAAACACGTGAGGTCGGTGAAGTCGACTTTGTAATCGAAGGCGCCCGAGGACATGTTGTCCCAATCGAAGTCAAATCGGGCAAGAAAGTTCGAGCACATGCGGCCCTCGATCGCCTGATGAGTGTGGGCGAGTACAAGATTCCCGAGGCCGTTGTGCTGAGCCACGAAAACCTTAGCGAAGAGGGCAAGATCCTGTACGTTCCAGTCTATATGACATTCTGCCTCGATGAGTTTATGGAAAAGGACGACCCCAACAACGATTTCTCATTTGCACCCATATCTCTCTAGATCATCTGAACCAACAACCAAGCCCCCTCCATAACCAAAGTAACGCGTGGTTTCGCGGCCGCGCCGCGAAACAGCGACGGGGACAAAAGGCCCCCACAACCACGTCCCTCATGCAGCCCCACAATCCGAGGACGTAGTCGTAGCAGGATCTGAGGGCTGACCTTCGCGGACATTCCGCAGGACGAAGGAACCCCCGCCGCACGTAGTGCGCAGCGGGGGTTCCTTCATGTCCGAGGAAGTCCGCGAAGGTCAGCCCTCAGATCCTGCGGTGGGAGACTTAGGCCTCGTTGTACACCGTCTTGAGCTTCAGCAGGTGCTGATAGCGGTCCATAGCGGCCTGCTCATTCTCCTTGAAGAGCTCCTCGGCGCGCTCGGGGAAGGAACGCGTCAGCGAAGCGTAACGGGCCTCGTTCATCAGGAACTCCTGATAACCGCCCGCGGGCTCCTTGGAATCGAGCGAGAACTTCTTGCCGGCAGCAGCCTCGGGGTTGAAGCGGAAGAGGTTCCAGTAACCGCACTCGACAGCCTTCTTCATCTCGGCCTGGCAGTTCTGCATGCCGCCCTTCTTGATGGAGTGCATCTCGCAGGGGCTGTAGCCGATGATGAGGGACGGGCCGTCGTAGGCCTCGGCCTCGTGAATGGCCTTGAGGGTCTGAGCCGGGTTGGCGCCCATGGCGACCTGCGCCACGTAAACGTAGCCGTAGCTCATGGCAATCTCGGCCAGAGACTTCTTCTTGGTCACCTTACCGGCAGCGGCGAACTGAGCGACCTGGCCCAGGTTCGAAGCCTTGGAGGCCTGACCGCCAGTGTTGGAGTAGACCTCGGTGTCGAAGACGAAGACGTTGACGTTGTGGCCGGAAGCCAGGACGTGGTCCAGGCCACCGAAGCCGATGTCGTAGGCCCAGCCGTCGCCGCCGAAGATCCAGAAGGACTTCTTGGTGAGGTAAGCCTTGTCGGCGAGGATCGCCTTGGAAGCATCGCAGCCGCACTTCTCGAGCTCGGCAACGTAGGCAGCGGCAGCGGTCTTGGAGGCCTCGGCGTCGTTGACGGAGTCGATCCAAGCCTGGCCGGCGGCCTTGAGCTCATCGGACGGACCATCGGCAGCGATGATGTCCTGGGTAGCGGCGATCAGCTTCTTCTGAACGGCCTCATAGCCAACGGCCATGCCCAGACCGTGCTCGGCATTGTCCTCGAACAGGGAGTTGTTCCACGCCGGGCCGTGACCGTCCTTGTCCTTGCAGTAAGGAGCGGTGGCAGCGGGGTTACCCCAAATGGAGGAGCAGCCGGTGGCGTTGGAAATGAACATGCGGTCGCCGGCGACCTGGGTCACCAGACGTGCATAGGCGGTCTCGGCGCAGCCGGCGCAGGAACCCGAGAACTCCAGGTAGGGCTGCTTAAACTGGCTACCCTTGACGTTGGCCGCGATGAGCTCCTTCTTCTCGGAGACGTTCTCGACCATGTAGTCCCAAACGGGCTGCTGGTCCATCTCCTGCTCGGTGGGAACCATCTCGAGGGCGCCCTTGGGGCAGACCTTGACGCAGTTGGTGCAGCCCATGCAGTCGAGCGGGGACACGGCCATGGTGAACTTCATGCCCTTGGCCTTGGGGCCCATGGCGTCGAGCGTGCGGGTAGCCTCGGGCGCGGCGGCAGCCTCGTCCTCGGTCATCGCGAACGGACGGATGGTGGCATGCGGGCACACGTAGGCGCACTGGTTGCACTGGATGCACTTGGTCTCATCCCAGTGGGGAACGACCACGGCGACGCCGCGCTTCTCGTATGCGGAGGCGCCCAGCTCAAACTGGCCGTCGGCGCAATCGACAAAGGCGGAAACGGGCAGGCTGTCACCGTCCATGCGATCGATGGGCTCGAGCAGGTTCTTGACCTGCTGGGCGATAGCGGACTTGGTCTCCTCGGAGAGCTCGACGGGAGCGGCATCCTCGGCGGTAGCCCAGTCGGCCGGAACCTCGAACTTACGGAAGGCGGTAGCGCCGGCATCGATGGCCTTGTGGTTGGCGTCGACGATGGCCTGGCCCTTCTTCATGTAGGACTTGGTAGCCGCGTCCTTCATGTACTGCAGGGCGTCCTCGGCGGGCAGGACCTTGGCCAGCGCGAAGAAGGCGGACTGGAGCACCGTGTTGGTGCGCTTGCCCATGCCGACCTTGGCGGCCAGGTCGATAGCGTCAATCAGGTAAACGTTGACGTTGTTGTTCGCGATGTAGCGCTTGGCCACGGCGGGCATGTGCTCGGCGAACTCCTCGTCGCTCCACTGGCAGTTGACCAGGAAGGTGCCGCCCGGCTTGACGTCGCGGACCATCTTGAAGCCCTTAACGATGTAGCTGGGGTTATGGCAGGCGACAAAGTCGGCCTTGGTCACGTAGTACGGCGAGCGAATCGGGGAATCACCAAAGCGCAGGTGCGAGACGGTGACGCCGCCGGTCTTCTTGGAGTCGTACTGGAAGTAGGCCTGGACGTACTTGTCGGTGTGGTCGCCGATGATCTTGATCGAGTTCTTGTTGGCGCCGACGGTACCGTCGCCACCCAGACCCCAGAACTTGCACTCGATGGTGCCGGGGGCTGCGGTGTTGGGCGCATCCTCGGCCTCGGGCAGGCTCAGGTTGGTCACGTCATCGACAATGCCGATGGTGAACTCGCGCTTGGGCTCGTCCTTCTTGAGCTCCTCGAAGACAGCGAACGCGGACGCGGGAGGCGTGTCCTTGCTGCCCAGGCCATAACGGCCGCCGACGACCTTGATGCCCGTCTTGCCGGCCTCGTAGAGAGCGGAGACGACGTCCTGGTAGAGCGGCTCGCCGATGGAACCCGGCTCCTTGGTGCGGTCCATGACGGCGATCTTTTTGACGGTCTCGGGGAGAACGTCGACGAAGTGCTTGATGGAGAACGGACGGAACAGACGGACCTTGACCAGGCCGACCTTCTCGCCGTGAGCGTTGAGGTAGTCGATGACTTCCTCGAGCACGTCGCAGAAGGAGCCCATGCACACGACGACGCGGTCGGCATCGGGAGCGCCGTAGTAGTTGAACAGGCCGTAATCGGTGCCGAGCTTCTCGTTGATCTTCTTCATGTAGCCCTCGACGACGGCGGGAAGCTCGTCGTAGACCTTGTTGCAGGCCTCACGGTTCTGGAAGAAGATATCGCCGTTCTCGTGGCTACCGCGGGTGTGCGGGTGCTCAGGGTTGAGCGCGTGGTCGCGGAAAGCCTGGACGGCGTCCATGTCGCACATCTCGGCCAGATCCTTGTAGTCCCACATGGCGACCTTCTGGATCTCGTGGCTGGTGCGGAAGCCGTCGAAGAAGTTAAGGAACGGGGTCTTACCCTCGATGGCGGCAAGGTGAGCCACCGGCGAGAGGTCCATGACCTCCTGGACGTTGCCCTCGGCGAGCATGGCGAAGCCGGTCTGACGACAAGCCATGACGTCGGAGTGATCGCCAAAAATGTTCAGGGCGTGGGAAGCGACGCAACGCGCGGAGACGTGGAAGACGCCCGGGAGCTGCTCGCCCGCGATCTTGTACATGTTCGGGATCATCAGGAGCAGGCCCTGAGAAGCCGTGTAGGTGGTGGTCAGAGCACCGGCGCCCAGCGAACCGTGAACGGTACCGGCTGCACCTGCCTCGGACTCCATCTCGACGACCTTGACCGGGGTGCCGAAGATGTTCTTGCGACCCTGGGCCGCCCACTGGTCGACATGGTCGGCCATCGGGCTGGACGGCGTAATGGGATAGATTCCCGCTACCTCGGTGTACGCATACGAAACATATGCGGCCGCCTCGTTGCCGTCCATAGACTTAAACTTACGCGCCATATACCCCTCTCCTCTCATATAGGTATACAGGCCCCGGCGATCGCCGGGATGTTGGCGTGATGGGATTTACGCTGTTGCTTCCAATCATCTGGCAGGCAGGCTCAGCAGCAGGTACATGGCGTGGAGAGAAGACATGCCGAGGCGAGGGGCAGCTGATGCGCCCTACAGGCCCGACCGCCCGTCTTGCACATGACCGAGCGCCGCAAAGGCCGCATGCCGGATGCTCCCGGGCACGCCCCGGCGATGGGAAGCGCCCGCAACGGAAATCCGCATGCGGGTTTATTGTACCCCGCCGTCAAGTGTAATTTCGGCAAATATAGG